>NZ_DATGKU010000163.1:0-81759 GCF_035294505.1 Chthonomonas sp.
GGAGGTGGAAGGTGAGGATTTGGGCATAGTGGAGGTAGGGCATGATGAGGTCGTTATTGAATTCATCGGTGGTGGTATGGTGGAAGAGGAGGAGGTTTCTGGCGTTATGGAGGTAGAAGCCTTCATCGGTGAGGAGGGCGCTGCTCCAGGAAAGACGAGGATAGGCATCGCTGGCTAACGCGTAGACACGAAAGAAAACCATAAGCCCAATGGCTATAAGTACAAAAAAGCAGAACAGAGGCTTTTTCAAACGATCAGTTCCTAACAGCACGAAGAGTGCTCCTCCATTTTCGGATGTATTGAGAGATGGCGATGCCGATCAATACCGATAAGGTTAATAGAGATACGTAGCTTCCAATGGTGAAAGTAGATGGGCGGTAGGTAAGACATATGTGATGTGCCCCTGGCCCGAGCGGAAATCCCATAAACGCCATATCCGCGGAATAGATGGCTATATCATGACCGCTTTCGGTGGCGTGCCATCCGGGTTGAGCGGTTATGGAACAGACAACAAATGTGGGGTGCGTTGTTTTTAGAAATACCGATAGCCTATCTGGCGACTCCCACATAGTCTCAGCGACAACCGATTTTGAGGCTATTACCGAATTACGTTCCCATTGTGGAAGTATTCTTTTTACAACAGCCTGTCTGAGCGGGTCGAAATGCGGAGAAGCCATAATGGCTTCCTGTCGCATGGGGTTATCGGCCACAAGGAGCTGTTTCACGGTCCAAACCTGTGGGTGGGGATAGAGGTTCAAATAGGTTCTCAGCGGGCCGTAGCTACTTCTTCGAGCCGCGATAAACCATGGGCTCGAAAGGTGATAGATACGTGGCAGCAGCAGGGTAGAAACGTTCATCAACGATGCCAAACGGGCGGCGTTAGGTTCCCCAAGGAAGAGCGCAACGCGTACCATTCCGTCAACACGTGCCGCTGCAGCAATGGGGACGGGTTCGTAGGCGGAAGCAGAAGGGAGATTCACATCCATATTGAGGTTGGGGAGGAGTGTACGTAGTCGTAATTGTAGGAATCGCCGAGAAGTCTCGCCGTAGTCCGCGTAGCCCTCGGTGACGAAGCGGTTCCAGTAGGTGGCGTGTTCTGGCGTATAGATTCGCGAAGTAGCGGACGGCGGAATCGGTGTCTGTATATGCGCCAAGCGATCTGGAGAGACCATAGGCAGCCAATCCGTTGAGTAGTATACGAGAGGAAGGGCGGTAAGTATCACAAAAAGGCATGTTATGTAGACCTCCCCTGTTTTTTGTTTCCGGCTTAGATAGGCGTTATAGCCGTATGCGGCCAAGGAACAGGCTGCGAAGTGGAAAATAATCAGGAATCGAGCCGGATCGTGAAAGAGGGAGATACCCGGTAATACATAGAAGGCAACCCAAAAAAGGCCGCCCATAATGCCGAAGCTCATCCATAGCGCTAGAAGCAGCGCTCCCAGCCAAAAGCGGACATCTGCAGATCGCCTCCAGAACAGCAGGGCATATCCGATAAAGAGTAATGGAATCCACCCGATAAAAACGGCAACTTCCCAGGCGTTCCCTGCTCCCCAATAGTCGGCATCGGCCGGGCTGCCGAAGAAATGAGGAAATAGCAGTGTGAGAAGGCCAAGGGGATGGAGTACAAAACGATTTGCTTGCCAAGGAGTAAGGTGCTCGCGTGAGCTATCGAAAGCCAGTTGCAGGACAGGCAGCAGTTGGCAGCTGCTTAGGAGTATCCCTCCAACAACTCCTGCAACACAGCCACGTAAAGTCTGCCGATCGTCACATGCTGTCAGTTTCACCGGTGCGGAAGCGGTTTTAAGCTCCCGAAGACGAAAAAGAAGGTAAGCACCAAGCAAAAGAAAGGTAAGATAGGTTACCTGGGGATGTGCCGCGAGGACTAATAGACCAACGATGAGGGTAAGTTGAAGGATGCTTAATGGTTTGCGTACATGGAGTGCTTTCTCAGCGCTATAGAACACCCCTGGAAGGTAGCACAGACTAAAGAGCATCGGAGGAAACTGGGCTTTCCCTAAGAAAGCCCCACTACCAACGAAGACGATCGCTCCGATAAGGGCAGCATAGGCGCTTTGTGTTCTCAGCTTCAGGAAGCCATAGAAAAATAGAGAAGCAAGATACGTGTGAATCAGAACGGCTAAAGTAATATATTTCCACGGCGAGAGCCAAAGCAGCAGGAAGGAAAAAGGGTAAAGTAAGCCTATCTGGGGGTTGCCGGCATAAGGTTGTCCGCACAATAAGAAAGGGTTCCAAAGAGGCAAACGTCCTTGTCGTATCTCCCTAGCAGCAAAATGGGCCATGGGCTGGAAATAGTAGAGGATATCCCCCCAATAGAGAGCTTTACCTTCAAGAAATTCGCGATAAAGTAGCAGAGTGTAACCGAGTAAGATAAGGAAAACTGTCGCTTCGCCGAAGCGCTGAGGTATTCTACTGTACCGAGCGAGCCACCGATTTCGGCTTTCCGAAGAAACGTTGAAGGACATTATCTAGATAGCGCATCACATGATGCAGGGAGTTTAGCACGCTTCTGAACAATACGTCAATATCGCCTATTCAGCAAGGAGAGAGCGTATATGAGTAATCTGGCCATCATAGGGGGCACCGGATTCGAGAATCTACCACCAGAATTTTTTGGAGAGACTGTGTCGGTGCACCTAGCCAATGCAGAAGTAAAAGTAATCAGTATTGCGGACAATTATGTTGAGCCGCAAGCTCTTTACTTTCTACCTCGTCACGGAGACACGCATCATTTGGCACCGCATCAAATTGATTATCGAGCGAATATAGAGGCCTTGGTCGAGTTGGGAGTAAACAAAATTTTGGCAACTAATGCAGTTGGCAGCTTGAGAAGCGATCTCCCCCCTGGGACGCTCCTTATTCCTCATGATTTCATAGACTTTACCCGTCAGCGAATGCTAAGCTACTTTGTCGGTTCAAAATGGCGACATACCGATTTTTCTGAGCCGTATAGCCAGCTCATTCGGAACGCTATCACTCGTGCCGCAGAGGATCTCGATGTTCCGGTTGTATCGAGAGGGGTATACGTTGGTGTAGATGGCCCGCGTTTCGAAACTCCGGCGGAGGTACGCATGTTCGCGCTTGTGGGAGGCGATGTTGTCGGAATGACAGGCGTACAAGAGGCGATATTTGCACGTGAGGCCGGCATCGAATATGGCACCCTATGCTTTGTGACAAATTATGCGGCCGGCCTTAGTCTCGAACCCATTGAGCACGAGGCTGTCTCGAAAATGATGCAAGATCATGTTCCGACGATTCGGGAAGTGTTATTTCAAGCGGCGCACCTCCTCTGTGATCTGGAATAATTTCACGGGGCGGTGATTTAGGGGGTATTCTGATTACAGCGATACAGTGATGCTTTAGGGAGAGGGTCATGGAGAAAATTCCGGTGTATACAGGGTCGGGACTACCCACAGCGCCCTATACTCCAGGGATACGTGTAGGGAACCTGGTTTTTGTATCTGGGCAGGTGCCGCTCGATCCAATCACCCATCAGATAGTGCGGGATGACTTCGAGCGAGCTGTGCGACAATGCATCGAAAATGTACAACGAGTTTTGGTTGAAGCGGGCACGAGTTTAGAACACTGTGTGAAAGTGACCGTTTTCCTAAAAGACATGGATAACTTCGAAAGGCTAAACAAGGTGTATGCCGAGTATTTCGGTCTGGTAAAGCCTGCTCGAACCTGCATTCAAGCAGCTCGTCTCCCGCTGGATGTGGACGTAGAGGTCGAGGCGATAGCCGTGATTCCCGGTTGATGGAAGCTTTACAATAGGGGATGGCCTTTTGGCGGTGCGCCAGAATGTCCGATAATGTTAAATATGTTTTTTTTGAAGCCCTATAGGGCTTCAAAAAAAACATCGCGCGGCGCCTTCGGCGCCGCTGCTCCCTACTCCCCCAACAACCTATCCACAAAACTACGCGCGTCAAACGCTTCTAATGCCTCAACGCGCTCTCCTGTCCCTACCAGCTTTATCGGTAACCTTAAATCGTCGGCAATGCTAAGGACAATTCCCCCGCGCGCCGTCCCATCTAGCTTCGTCAATACGATCCCTGTAATCGGGATAAACTTCATGAACAACTTCGCTTGGCTTATGGCATTCTGCCCTGTCGTCGCATCAAGAACCAAAAGCACTTCGTCCGGAACGCGCGCAAGCTCTCTCTCTGCAATGCGATGGATTTTCCGTAACTCCTCCATTAAGTTCACCCGCGTATGCAAACGCCCTGCCGTGTCCGCGATGACATAGTCCGTCCCCCTTGCACGAGCAGCTCGAATGGCATCGTAAATAACAGCCGAAGGATCGGCTCCCTCACGATGCCGCACCAAATCGGTTCCCGTTCGTTGTGCCCATACCGCCAGTTGATCAATAGCAGCCGCCCGAAAAGTATCCCCCGCTGCAAGTATCACGCTTTTCCCACGGCTCTGTAACATATAGGCCATCTTCGCGATCGTGGTTGTCTTCCCTACCCCATTCACCCCAACAATAAGATAGAGAGTGGGCGGAGAAGGTGCCTCCTTAAGACGCATATTGGATGGATCACCCAACTCCAATACGGCGATCATCTCCCGTTTCAAAGCTTCTACCGCTTGCTGAATCGAGCGGATACCTTCTTCCTCTACCGCACGACGAAGGGCACCTATCAGACGCTGTGTCGTCTGCACATTGATGTCTGCCTGAATGAGCGTGGCCTCAAGTTCCTCGTAAAGCTCCTCATCAACCTTCCTACCCCCCGCTACAACCTGCTCGATGGTGTTTCGTATCTTTTGGAATAGCTGAAAAGGCATCTCACTCCTTCTCCATAACACTTTCACTGCCATTATAGCCGATCTTCATCCCTTAATGCCCGTGAGCGTAACCCCCTCGATGAAGTAACGTTGCGTGAAGAAGAAGAGCACTAAGACCGGAAGCATAACCATCGTAGAGGCCGCCATCATCATCCCTGGCTCTCCCCCATGCGCATTCTGGAAAAGTTGAAGCGCATAGGCTAGCGTTTCATGGGCAGGAGAGCTGATGTAGATCAATGGCCCGCGAAAATCGTTCCAAGCTCCCATGAAAGTCATAATGGTGACGGCGGCCAGAGCCGGCTTAATCTGTGGCAGCATAATGCGCCAATAGATCATATAGAATGAACAACCATCTATCTTTGCTGCATCTTCCAACTCGTTAGGGATGCCAAGAAAGAACTGGCGCAACATGAAAATATAGAACGCTGAACCAAAAAAGGCCGGCACCCATAACGGCTTAAGCGTATCTATCCAACCAAGCCAGCGGAAAATTAAGAAGACCGGCATCATTGTGACTGCCGATGGCAACATCATCGTCGCCAGCACGAGCATGAAGAGAGAGTCTCGGCCCGGGAACCTCAGGCGGGCAAAACCATAGGCAACTGTCGAAGCAGAAAACAAGGCTCCCAAAATAGATAGCACCGTGATCTCAACCGTATTGATGAGGAAAACCAGCCCATAATGGGTTTCAGGTGGAAGAAAGCGCAGGGCATCAGAGTAGTTCTGCCATTTCGGCGCAAAATGCCGTACCTCATGCATTGCCGTGCTTGGAATCCATAAGCGCTGCCCGTGATAAATCCCTTTTGAAATCACTTCCACAGGCCGAACCCCATGTGCAACATCACCTAGCGCCGCCACACGAAGCCTGTTCCCGTGATATTCCACCCAATACACTGGATACTCGACCCCACGCAGGCGTACCTTATCTTGTTGCGTGGGTATCCAAACCGGCGGGAATCGACTCATCTGAGAATCATCTTTCAGCGAAGTGGAAACGAGCCACGCAAACGGAATCAAAAAAAGTATCGAGCCGGCGATGAGAATCATATGAAGGATCGTCTGACGAGCCGATTCCCTCATGTACTTTAAGCTCTGCCAGGAGAAAGTACGGCGCACAAAAAATCGGTATATTCCCCACTCAACGACAAGGCATGGGACCAAGCTTATTAAAGTCTTCCACACAGGTGTAAACGGCAGCACAGCCATTATCAACACCCAGAGGGGCAGCAAACAGGCTAATAGGAGCGCAATAGACCGTGCTCGCGCATGGAGAGCGCCCAACAGAAGGGGGATCCATGCGCCTACAAACACAGCAGCGCCTAAAACGGCTAGCACAACCCATATCGGTGCTAATGCAGAACTGTACATCTCCTCTCTCCTCAACCCCTATTGCTATTGTCATGCTTAAGAATGCGCCCCAATAACGTAGGCAGCCCCCGCCTGCCGTTACCAGGTTCATCCGACTGTTGATGCATCGCCTCTTGTCCCTTAGCCTTCAGCAAATCTATAAGGGCTTGCTGAAGCCTTTCGTTGGACTGCAGTGTATCTCTCAACAAGGAGTAGATTCTATCTATCTCAAGATAGAGCCGCTCTTGCTCATGCAGAAGGCTGTTCAGCAAGGCAGCAAGGCGCTCAAATCGCTCGTCATATTGTCTAAATTTTTCAGACATTTGACTGACATCATCAGACATCTCACGATTTGGCAAGTTGGTTTCGGGCAAAATCACGCGGATTTTTCCGGACACATCGTCTGTCTTTAATTTGCCATTTTTGACATACCGATAGATCGTACGCTCGGATACGCCAAGCCGTCGAGCGGCTTCCGTAATGGTTACCCCACGACAGACATGACCCCCATTTTGATCGGCGGAATGCATTTGCGTGTCCTTGGAGTGGTCTCGTTTTTAGGCTTGATAATGAGTGTTATACAGACTTCGACGATTCGCCCTCAGATAAATACCTCGAAAGCGTCTCACTGATCTCCCCCTGTAAATCTTGCCGATTGTCGTCATAAATGCGCAGCGTCTCTAAACGCGCATGGCGCGAAAGACGTTGAACCCGACGAATATCGCCTTGCGAAAGATCAAGGGCTAAAGTGATGGCCGTGTGCCGTAAACGATGCGGACTAATAGGCTTTCTTATCCCACAGGCCTTCGCCCGCGCACGGACGATCTTGTAAACTCCATCGGCAGTAAGAGCTTGCCCTCGGTGGCAGTTGCTCAAACTGATGAATAAGGGCGCAGTGACACTCTCCGCGTGCCCGCTAGCACTGAGATAATCCCTGAGAGCCTGCTGCAAGCGTGGAGAAAGGCGTACTATCTCTTTTTGGGTTCCGCGTCCTTTACCCGTTATGGAGAGTGTTCCTTTTTCTGCCTCATAGTCGCCAACGCGCAGGGCTACAATTTCGGCGCGTCGTAATGCATTCTCCAAGAGGAGTAACAGCAAAACGACGTCACGCTTCCCAACAAGCGTCGTAGTATCTATGGAATTCACCAGTTCACGAGCTAAAGCGCCATCTATACCGGTGGTGTCACGATAGGGCCTTATCCGCTCTCCCACAACACGCCCCTCTAAGACCACATCCGTCAAGCCTATACGCCTTGCGAAGCGTACCAGACTTTTTACCGCAGCTAGCCTTCGATTTACGGTAGCCTCTGCCAGCCCCCGTTCCATGAGATTGGCCTTGTAGCGGAACAACAACATGGTCATTTCAGAAACCGGTAGGTTCAAAAACTGCCGTACATACTCCGGCGACGGCAGGGATCGAAAGCTAAATCGAAAGAAGTCGTTGAGGTCGGCAGCATAGGCGCGACGGGTGTTCTCACTTCTGCGGTCAGCAAGAAGTAACCTAACAAGGTCGTGCTGCTCAAGCTGCCCTTGCAAAGCATCCGCATTCTCTGTTTCGTTAAGGGCAGGGTCAAGCTGTAGGTTCATCGCTTCTCCGCCTCGTAGTAAACCCATTTAGGTGCTAGCTTTAGCTGGATAAGGGTAAGCAAAAGGATAATAACAAATAGAAACCATGCTAATGCCGAAGCAAAACCCATCTTGAAGTACTGAAATGCGTTCTTGAAGAGGTACAGCACAGGCATGAGAAGACTATCCAACGGGCCGGCCGGTTGACTTAAGTCGCCGCCGGAAAGCACATAGACACTATCGAACTGTTGTAGCGTGCCTATGATGCCCATGATCACATTGAAGAAAATGTAAGGGGAAAGCATAGGGATGGTGACATGGCGAAACTTCGCCCACCAGCCCGCACCATCAATGTCAGCAGCCTCATAGAGATGTTGTGGGATACCTTGCAGACCGGCCAGCCAAAGGATCATCCCCGAACCTGCTCCCCATAACCCTTGCAGAATGAGCGCCGGTTTCGCCCATGCAGCATCTGCTAACCATCCGGGAGGTGCCAGACCAAACCACCGATCAAGCGTCGCTCTCCAGGCAGCATCAATTAGCCCTCGATTCGGGTCGCCGTTGAGAAGCCATATCCATAAAACGGCACTGGCGACTACCGGAACAATAGACGGCAAGTAAAAGGCAGTTCGATAAAAGCTCATACCCTTCACTTTCGCGTTGAGAAGCATGGCAACCGAGAGGCTCGTGACGATCCCCAAAGGGATGCCGATGACAGCCACATACATCGCATTGAAAAGGGAAACACGCAGGTAGTATCCATCGTCACGCCCAAACATCTCGGCATAGTTATGCAAACCAACCCATCGAGCCGGATGAAGGACATCGTAATCGCAAAAGCTGAAGTAGAGTGACGCGATCATGGGTCCGGCGGTAAATATCAAAAAGCCTAGCAGCCAAGGCGCGATGAAGACATATCCCGCGATCGCCTCCGCCCTTCCTAGTTGCCGCATATGTCGAATCTGGAACACTCGCCACAAGGCAAGGCCAAGTACCATGCACCCGGTTACAATGCTTAAGGCAATAGGCACAGCAGCAGGAATCAATGGATAGGTATCCTCTTCAAACACTTTGTCAAGCTCATGTTGCACAACGCGTGTCGCTTCATCTAGAGCCGCTTGTGGGGACTTTTGATGGTGCGTTGCAACATCCATCGCCCTCACCTGCTCGTCCCACAGTCGCTGCCCCACAAAGGTTACCGGTCGAAACCGCGCATGGTCCATCATAGAGATAAACAGTCCCATGGCCTTTTTGAATTTTGGGTCTTTAGGGCCATATTTAGCAAAGACAACCTGGTTCGTCACCCGATTCGCCGACAAACTCGGTACAAAGGGACGTCCTTTGGAAGCATCATACTCTCTGGTAGCTTCTGCATCAATTAAGGCGGCCTGCGGGCTTGTCATCCATTTAATGAACTCCCAAGCAGCTTCAACATGGCGTGCCCCTCGAGGGATGGCATAAGAAAATCCCCCGGCCCAAGTCACAAAGGTATCCTTGTCGTGAGCAAAACGGCCACGATGATAGTACCGGTCGGCCGGCACCGGGGCGGGAGCAACGCCGAAATCAAGATCAGGTTTGTATCGCGCAATGGATGCCGGAACCCATGAACCGTCTATTTTCATTGCAACCTTGCCCGTCAAAAAAGGATCGAGTTCGTTGGGCTGAAATCCCGACTGGAAGGCGCTGATTTTGTCAATACCGCCTAATGCATCGTAGACTTTTACCATATAAGCCAATGCCTCAACATTGGGTTTGGCATTCATCGTACAGCGTTTACCATCAGGCGACATAAACTCGCCATCGTTCTGCCAGGCGTACAGATAGAGCCAAGAGTTCCCGTAGTTCGGGATAAAGCCGATACGGTTGATCGTGCCATCGGGATTATACTTCGTGAGCTTAACGGCATCCTGTAGAAGTTCATCCCAAGTGCGTGGTGGCTTGGGGTTCCCGTTCGAGTCTACAATTCCAGCCTCACGAAACAGCGCTTTATTGTAAAATAAAGCCCTGTCGTCTGTGGAGTCGGGTATGGCAAACACATGCTTCTCTCCAGTCTTGGGGTTTGTATAGGTCGCTTCGCGCCAACAGGCCGGGTAGTAATCTTCTGGCCGAACCCCAAAAGGCTTATTCCGATCCCGAGCAATGAGATTATCCAAAGGCAAAAATGTATCTCTCGAAGCCCAATCCCCTATTGTGAAGCGGTCTTGATGGATAACATCCGGAGGCACTTTGCCGACAATAGAGGTCATTAGCTTCTGGGGGTCCATGTTTCCGGCTCCCATACCCAGCACGCTTACGACAATGTTTGGGTGCATTTTTTCAAATGCCGCGATGCGTGCCTCTAGCCCTGCCGTCTCCTCGCCGAGCTGCATGCCCCATACCACTAATTTGATCTTGCCGGGTGGTACTTCAGGCGCAAAGCACCCCTCCAGAGCACATAAGGCAGCAACAACCATGACAGTACAGATAATTTTCGATATTCTCAGTTGCCAAGGGGACATCTGTTCTTCCTCTTCAAAACTGCTCTGTTTCAGATTACCCGAAATACCCTATCCCCAGAGAACCCACTGCTCTGCACAAGAGAGAATACCCTTAAAATGCTGCAACCTAAATTTGTCCCTTGCGTAGTAGTATATAAATGATTGACGGTACATCAGGTTTGACAGCCGTTCAAAATTCGCCTTGCTGAAGGAGACTCTCTATGCTTAGCTTCTTTCTTCTGTGGGTACTGCCCATTTTGCTTGGCATCGGAGCGCAGTGGGTATCTGGCAAATGCCGTGGAAGAAACGCTCAGAAGGCATTCCGCTACCTCGGATGGGGCTTCTGGCTGCTTCTACTATGGGCACTGCCTCTGGGTCGGCTTATTCCCTTTTTCCCAGGCTTCCTTGAGCCTTTATTGCTCCCCATTAAGCTGATTCCCTCTGCGATTCTGTTTATCTTGGCAGGGAATAGCATCTTAAAGGAGATGCGTGCGCAGCAACGCGGCGAGTATACAGACCCTGCAGTATGACGCTCCTTGATATAGGCTACTGCACCACGAGGTCTACAGCAGAAAAGTGCTCATGGCCAGCTATCTGATAGGTATTTTCGCTCTGGATGCGAATTAGGTAGGTGCCGGGGTCTGTGATCCGGAAACGAATCATGCCGGTGGCCACGGCATGAGGTTTAAAATCCATGGTGAAGCTGTTATCAACGACCCCAGCCGATCCGCTCGGATCGGGCACCGGTTTCTGGCCGACCTTCTGCTCACGTACCACAAAAAAGTGAACACCTACATCTTTAAGCACACCGTGCGGATATTCGCACTCCATACGCCAATGCACTTTCAGCTCACTACCTGCCATCACGGTGAGCACGGGCCGCTTGTTTAGGCCCCCTTCCGGTGGCGTTTCGTCGGTAAAGGCTTGGACGCTCTGTCCACCCGAAGATACGGTTAGCAGTATCCCGAAATGTTCCGCCCGGGCAAGAGCTGCTTGATGTCCGGTCAGAGTGAAAAGCCATCCGAAGCCAACGGCCATCAGAAGAAACAGTGTTAATCGCTTTTTAGGCATTTTTACCTCCAGGTTCAAAAAGAGACTAGAAAAGTTCCTATTTTATTTGTTTCCGCACAGCGTAGCTGCTTTCCTGCCTACAAGTTGCTTTGCTTTCTCACCAGCACGAACTTCCTTTCGACCCCAATAAACGGCAACGTAACGGTGACCACTCTATCTAAAGAGCCACCAAACGCCTTGACCCTCGCTTTCGCCTTATCCAACTCAGCATCCACATCTAAGCCTTTATAAGCGACGGCATAGCCGCCCGACTTTACAAAGGGCAGAAGCCACGGAAGCAGCCGTTCGAGAGGGGCAACCGCTCTGGCAACGGCAAAGTCGTACGTATTGAGATTGGAACCTACCTTAGCAAAGTCTTCTGCCCTATAGTGAAAAGCGATCACATTTTGGAGATCAAGGACTTCGATGACCCTGCGTACGAACTCGATCTTCTTGCGTGTACCATCTATCAGCACGAAATGGAGAAGCGGAAAGGCAATGGCCAGTGGAATGCCGGGAAATCCAGCACCAGTTCCTACATCAAGCACCCTCGCACCTGGAGCGAGATGCACAATCTTAGCAATCGCAAGAGAATCCAAGAAATGGAGTTCAATCATCCGGTCTTCGGGGATACGCGTAAGATTCATGAATCTATTGGTTTCATAAAGCAGAGACCCAAAAGTTGCAAACAGCTCGCACTGCCTCTCATCGAGAGATATCCCCAATTCTCTAGCCCCTTCTAGCAGTCGCTCGGGTTGCCTCAATGTCATCCTCATTTGGCCTTGCCCATAGGCACAAATATCTCTTCTAGGGCCGTGATTAACGCTTGCATAGGTTCTGGTGGATCGGCCTGAAAACACAATGGTTCTCCTGTGACAGGGTGAACAAACGCTAGTGAATAGGCGTGCAGAGCCTGACCTGGCAGCCTCTCTAACAGACCCTCTAGTCTCTTGCGTATGTCAAAAGCAACCTCCTTCTGAGGTAAGTGCCGCTCTCCCCCATATACCGGATCACCCACAACAGGATGGTGAATATAGGCGCAGTGAACCCGAATTTGGTGGGTTCTTCCCGTCTGTAACTTCGCTTCGAGGAGGGTAAATAGCGAACCAAAACGCCGTAACACCTTTAGCTCGGTCCTCGCCTCACGTGCCTTGTGCCGTGTATCCTCAATGACAGCCATCTTTTTACGATCCACGGGATGCCTTCCTATGGGGGCATCTACAATTGCTTCGTCAAATTTTGGCGTTCCCCACACTACTGCAAGGTAGCGCCTTTCCATCTGCCTTGCCTGTAGCTGTGCTTGCAACTGGCGAAGTGCTCGATCGGTTTTTGCAACCACAAGCAGACCGCTCGTATCTTTGTCAAGACGATGTACGATACCAGGGCGCTCGTCGCCACCGGCATCTGAAAGCTCATCGGTATGAGCCAATACCGCATTAACCAGCGTGCCATGAGGAGTGCCGGGAGCAGGATGCACCACCATGCCTTGAGCCTTGTTGATCACGAGGAGCTCTTCATCCTCATAGAGAATTGTTAACGGTATCTCCTCCGGCTGGAGCGTGGTAGGCTCTGGCGGCGGAATCTGAATGGTAACTTCATCCCCTCCCCGCAAACGATAACTAGGGCGTGATGTCTTGCCATTAACCCAAATCCCTCCCCACCCTTCTGAGGTCTGTTCAATCCAGCGGGCGGCCAAGGAACGGGAAATCTGCGGCACCACCCGCACAATGAACCTATCAAGCCGTTCGCCTTCCTCCGCCCTCGTAATGGAAAACACTCTTGTTTCCAAAATCTTCCTCCCGACTCCTACTACGCAAAACATACCTCAGGAAGAAGTCCTCCTGCAACATTCGCCCACTCCAAGCGACTAAGATAATGACAGGGAATGGCTTTGGATGAAACTTTTTTCAGGATTTACCTATTATAGTATATAGATGCACGAATTCGCGAACTCTGCCAACATATTCAAAACAGAGTCAAATTTGTGCTTCGCCCAGTCACAATGAGGTGGACGGCAATTATGAATATAAACCTTCAGGAAAGGATAGAGACACCTCATGGGCAAAAGTATCGAAAAATATGCGACCATCTACGTCGCTCTCGGAACCGTTTTGGGAGCGTGGCTCCTTCTCCTGTTTGTTCCTAGCCACTCGCTCAAACAAGCTCATGCATCCAATGGAGCCGCAACGATCATACAACGGGCCGATGAAATCTGCTCGGAAAGTTTCCTACACTGCACCGCGCTAACGCAACCCATCTATCACCCCAAATACTACTGGGCCGGCCCTCGAAGCCAATCCTACGACATATGGGAGACCACGGGGATCACCCCTAGCGGCCCCGTTCAAATGATATTCGACGCCCACTCTAACAACCTAACCTACTTCAACCGTGAAAACTATCAGGCGGTATGGGATACAACGCTGCCAGTTACCGTAAAAACCCAAACCCAAGCGGCTTTCGCAAGCGCCAATATCCTCCAGACATTACATCTTATCCCTCAAGGTGCCTCTCTTCGGCTTGCAAGAGCGCCTTCTCTGCTCTGGGGAGGTAACGTGTGGGAAACGATTTGGGTGCTTCACGCTCCAAATCAGGTTCCCTCTCGAATCAGCCTCACCATTGCAAGGCGCGGCGGGAACCTTTTGAATTTAATTAGACGGCGCCTGCCCAAATCATGAGCAGGCGCCGTTTCTACACCGCTAATTTACCGGTTCCCAACGGAGAGAGTGGGATTCGAACCCACGGGGCCGTTTAGGCCCACGGCTTTTCGAGAGCCGCACCTTAAACCACTCGGACATCTCTCCAAAGCATATCTAGCCGTCTCGAAAGAGAGCGGTAACGCCGTCGGAGGGAATCGAACCCCCGACGCCCTCCTTAGGACGGAGGCGCTCTATCCACTGAGCTACGACGGCAGATTCGATTCTCATTTTCTCATAACCAGGCCGATTCTGTCAATCTCTGACCTTTTCATACGCTACCTCTGAATTTAGGATACAATGATTATCTAGAGGCTACTGCGGAGTGAATGGAATGACTCTTTTTCTTTCCGAAAAACAGGTTTCCGAACTGCTTACCATGTCGGAGGCCCTCCAAGTCGTTGAGGAAGCCTTTCGACATGTCGCCGCTGGGGAGGTGATTCAACATCCACGCCGCCGCATCATCATGCCGAGGGGCATCTATCATATGATGGCGGCAGCCGATCTAAAATCGGCAACATTTGGGATTAAGCTTTACACTTCCTTCCCCCCTCGCACGCGCTTTCTGTTCCTGCTCTACTCATCGCAAAATGGGGACCTGCTGGCCGTTATGGAAGCCGATAAACTCGGCCAGGTGCGTACCGGAGCCGCCTCGGGCATCGCTACAAAACTCCTCGCCAACCGTGCCGATCCACTGTGTGTTGGCCTCTTTGGCTCCGGTTGGCAGGCCGAAACCCAGATAGAAGCTGTCTGCACAGCCTGCACCGTGAAACAAGTGCTCGTTTATAGTCGTTCCCCCGAACGTCGTGAGGCTTTTTGCAATAAGATGGGCACACTCCTACAGCAAGATATAAGCCCTATGGAATCTCCCGAAGAGGTTGTGCGCAATAGTAATGTGATCATTACGGTAACCAACTCAAGAAGTCCTGTGTTTCAAGGCGAATGGCTTCAGCCGGGTACCCATATCAATGCTGTCGGCAGCAACATGCTTATTCGTCAAGAGTTGGATATAGAGACCATACGTCGCTCCGACCTTATCGTCGTAGACTCCCTCGAGCAGGCACGCCTCGAAGCCGGCGATCTCTTACCGGCATTTGAGAGAGGTTACTTCCGATGGGAACAGGCTATGGAGCTGGCGCAAATTGTTCATGGGAAGCATCCCGGTCGCACGAAACCAGAACAGATCACCCTCTTCAAATCGCTTGGTATTGCATTAGAGGATGTTGCAGTGGCCACCCATGTCTATAAAAAAGCGCTTCATCAAGGCATCGGTGAGGAGCGCTCATTTTGGACCGAGCCATTGTCGTAAGCTCTAAATAAGTCCCTTTTCAATAGCCAATCTCACGGCCTCCGTTCGGTTAGAGGCGCCAAGTTTCGCATAGATATTTGACAGATGATGTTCCACAGTTTTTGGCGCGATGAACAGCTCTTGAGCTATCTCCTTGTTTCGCGCTCCCTTGGCAACCAAACGGAGAACTTCTAGCTCTCTTTCATTGAGTTCAGAATCCCCTCCACTGTCACGGCGATGGGATTTTAACTCGGTAAGCCAAGCGCTTACTCCGGGCGACAACACCACTTCACCCCGATGCGCCGCCTCAATGGAGGATACAAGTTCCGATGGAGTAGCATCCTTTAGGAGAAATCCTCGAGCACCCAAACGTAATGCCGCTGCCACCGAGTCTTCGGTAGGAATGCTCGCTATTAAAAGCGCCGTTGGAGAGGGTTCCAAACTTACGATCCGCTCAAGCGCAGCTATGCCTCCCCCTCCGGGCATCTGCAGATCGAGCAAAACAACATCCGGGCGAAGTTGCCGTGCTTTTTCTACAGCCTCATCTACATCTCCCGCCTCACCCACCACGAGGAAAGGTCCTGTTTGCTCAAGCACGGCACGCATCCCCTGCCTTGTTAAAGGATGATCGTCTACAATAAGCAGACGAATGCTCTGCGATGATTTCTCCGACGGTAAACTCTCAACCACAACCTCTTGTTTCTTGGGTAGTGCCGGCAAGCTGGTGCTGCCTGTTCTCTCAGGTGGTGCCTGACTCGTCGCCAAATCCGACGGCGTTTCATAGGGCAGTCGAACGGTTATCTGTGTGCCCCACCCTGGGGTGCTCTCAATCTCCAACTCCCCCCCGAGGGCGCGTGCCCTTTCCTTCATACCGAAAAGTCCATAGCCACCCTGTCGGTTTGGTGCCATCGGCTGCGTAGCGTCAAAGCCAACTCCATCGTCTTCAATTCTCAGGATCACAGCCTCCGGCTCATAAAGCAATCCGGCGCGCACACGGCTCGCCTGAGAATGGCGCAAGGCATTGTTAAGAGCCTCCTGCGCGATTCTCAAGAGCGCAAGGCTTTGATCTCTTGATAACGGCCTCTCGTTGCCGGAGATCACAAACTGGGTCAGTATGCCGGCGCGTTCAAGTCCTTGTAGTTCCTGTGTGATCACTTGTGCGGGTGTCATTGTCTCAAGTTCAGGAGGTGAAAGAGCCTCAATAGCACGCCGTGTGTCGGATAGCGCTCCGCGTGTTAGTTCGAGAGCAGCACTCAAAAGCTTCTCGGTCTCAGTGATGTTCTCTTGCTGCAAAAAACTCTGTGCTGTCTCCAACGTCAAAACCAAAGCCCCTAGCGATCTGGCGACCGTATCATGCATCTCTCTACCTAACCTTGCACGCTCTTGAAAAGTGGCATATCTTCGCTGCTCCTCTAATAGCCTCGACATCGCAATCCCAAGCGTGGCGATATCGGCCAGCGCCTGAAAAGCCGCAGTATCCGCAGGCGCAAACACCCGCTCGTCCCTCAAATAGATTACAAGCGCCCCACCGATCTGATCGTGAAGTTGCAACATCGCCATCCAAACTGCACGAATTCCTTCCTGCAGAAGGCGTTGTTGCATCTCAGGGGTTACCACCGAACGGTCGTTTACCGTTCGATAAATTGGCACCGTAGAGGCGAAAGCACGCGGCCTAACGCTTTTACTCGCGATACGGGCAATATCGCGACCAAACTCCGCAGAGATGTTTCGCAGGGCTACCGGTTTGATCTCGTTCCCATCCTTCAAAAACAACCCCACCATCTCTACGCGAAACCGACTTGCCACCATCTCCAAAAGCATCTGGCCAATATCCTGAAGAGATCGTTCCTCAAGAATGGCCGCAATCACGTCACGCAAATACTGGCGTCGCTGTATCTCTTCCTGATAGGCGTTTGCGAGACGCTGTAGTTCTACAAATAGCCCTACTCGTTGCGAGACCGCACGTACCCGTTTACGCCATTCTGGCGTTTCTACATCCGCACTTGGTTCTACCTGACCTACGAGAACCGCCAAGACATGCTTCTCAAAAAGCAATGGCACGATCAGAATGCGATCGCAGAAGCGCTCCGACAACGGAGTCGGCAATAACTTCGAGTCCTCTATAAGCTGATGTTCCCCCGTTCTGATAACCGTAGCAATAGCTCCGGCATCGTCTAGCGGAACCCCCCATAGCCGAAAATTCTCGTCGGTATAACCTACCGTTAATACTCCACAAATGCGCTGCTCGCCAGGCACATGCGACAGGGCCACCATGTGGGTACATTCAAGCGCCTTTGCGGCATCCTCCACCGTTTTCCGTACGACTTTATGCAGCTCATCAGGCTCGAGCGGCACACCCGCAACAGCAGATATCCCTCCATACCCATAGGTGCTGACACGGTTGTCAAACCCTGCGTCCGTCATAGCTCGCCTACCTCTTCAGACCTAGTTTGCAACCACGTGCGAAAATCAGATGGCATCAGCTCGGCACCGGCATTCTGAAGCAGGCGATTACCCTCTCGGCCTGCCTTCGCAACGCAAACGCATTGCCCACGCCGGATCGCCCGCAAACATTCCTGATACAAAACCCCATTTTCGCGCACATCGAGTGCAACAACGACATCGGAGAGAGCGATAATCAGCTGATCACGGCGACGATTGTGCTGCCCTAAACAGTGGTCGTCCAACCGAAATGGGGAGAGTACAAGGTCACGCTCATCGCAGAAATCTATAGAATGAATGCGGGCAGCAGAAAAGAGGGCCTGATCAAAATGCTCCCCCATAGCCTCACGAAGCCCTCGATCAAGAAGATAGATCACGGGGTGACTGTCGCGCTGTGCTGTCAATGCGAGCCTTTGATATGGAAGCCGATCATGACCGGTTACCGGAATGCCTTTACAAGCAATGAGTTCCGAGGCGATCCTTTCGAGCGTTACATAGGTCTCTTCACAAGCACCGTTTGAAACCAAGATAGTAAACGTAAAGCTTCTTGAAGAGTTGTCTAGAAGTTTATAGTATCCTAACCCGTAGAGAATAGGTGGCGGCGAGGGATCGTAGGTCTCTAACCGCGCAGGATAGGTTAGTTGGGCACGTGTTACACAGTGCAAATTATAAAAGCGAACAACACGTGCAAGGGCCTCGGCCTTCTCCATGAGAGGCTCCTTATGAGATAGGAGATATGCGATTGCGCGAGAAGTCAGGCCGAAGCGTTCCCTCAGTTCAACGGGAGAAAGATTCAGAAATTGTCCTGGTGTTACCGGTTCTACTATAAGGCGACTGAGAGCCCGATCAATCTGCTTTGGGCCAATATAAGGCACATGATGGAGCAGTAGCGCCATCTTCAAATAGTTGAAATTGGGAATGGTTTCGCGAACTTTATCGCTCATGTCTAGACACCTAAAGCCTGTAATACAGACTCCCGTTTGGGCGGGATGCAAACAATCTGCTCGGAGGAAAGATGCATGGCCATATCAGGGTCCTTTAAGCCGTGACCGGTTAGGGTAACCACAACGGTAGCCGGCTCACAGAAAAATCCGCTCGCAGCTAGTTTCTTAAGACCCGCTATGGGTGCGACACTTGCAGGTTCGGCGAAAATGCCTTCTAGAGTGGGTAATAGGCGATAAGCTTCCAGAATCTCCTCGTCTGTCACAGCCTCAATCACACCTCCCGACTCCTCCTTGGCAGCAATGGCTCCTTTCCAGCTTGCAGGGTTCCCAATGCGAATGGCCGTTGCCACAGTCTCCGGTTTCGCAATCGGTTTACCCTCAACCAATGGGGCAGCCCCGGCTGCCTGAAAACCAAGCATTTTTGGAAGTCTCTTACATCGCCCCGCGCGATGATACTCGCAGTACCCCATCCACGCTGCGGTGATATTGCCAGCATTGCCTACCGGCATAGCATGATAATCTGGGGCGTCCCCTAAGGCGTCGACAATCTCAAAAGCCACGGTCTTCTGCCCCTGTAAACGATGAGGATTAACCGAGTTGACAAGCGCAATGGGATACTCCGCACAAATCGAACGGACAAGCGCAAGGGCCTCATCGAAATTGCCGTCTATAGCCAATACTTTGGCTCCATGCATCAGAGCTTGAGAGAGCTTGCCCAACGCAATCTTGCCACCAGGAATCAGCACTGCGCAACTAAGCCCAGCATGAGCTGCATAGGCTGCTGCGGAAGCGGAAGTATTGCCGGTCGAAGCACACATCACAATACTCTGCCCGGCCTCCACAGCCTTGCTCACTGCCATCGTCATGCCTCGATCTTTGAAAGAACCGGTTGGATTGAGGCCTTCATATTTGGCATAGAGAGTGATATGAGGACTTATGGCCGCAGCGAGCCGTGGTAGAGGAACCAGAGGCGTGTTCCCCTCCAGCAAAGTCACAATAGGAGTGGCTGCAGTTACCGGCAGCCACTCTCTATATCGTGCGATTACCCCTGAGTACAAGATGGCGCCTTTCTTACCTACTAGAAAATTGTGCGCCTATATTCTACTCTAAACCTTATCGTTTCACCAAATCACGCGGTAGCCCTGGCCAGTGCAGCTGCTCTATAGCCGCTCGCTGTTCTGGAAGGAGCGGCAGTTCGCGGATATAGATGTTTTTAAACCACAAAGGCGTCCAGTGGTGCTGCAGCTCAATAGGACCAATCGGATAGATGGGCTTGTCTCGCTCCCAATAGTTTTCTAGGGTTACATTCCATACAACCAGCTTGTTATTCAGGTAGACGGTTACTTTATCGCCGATCATCAGAATCCGAAACCGATTCCATTCTCCTATAGGATTATCTGCAAATACTGTGGGGTTACTCGGGTTCTTTTGATTGTTGTACAGCCCGCCTGAACCGATCGGATTATCCCATATCTGTACCTGCGGACTACCTCGCAGATAGATACCACTATCTCCATGCGGCGAGATTTTCCAGTCTACAAGTAACTCGAAATTCCCATAGTCCCTAACAGTACACAGATTATTGTTCTTACCGTCGTAGGTTATCACCCCATCTACAACTTTCCAGTGTTTGAAAGCCTCAGCCGTGGCGCGCTTTACGGCAGCATCCCATTCGGCCTCCGTCATTTTCGCACGGGTAGGTGGGTCACATACCCACCCACGCCAACCTTTCAAATCCTTACCATCAAATAGCGCCTTAAAGCCCGGTGGAGGAACGTTGTCAGGTCGTGGACGGCTTAGGTCCTTGATGTAGATATTTTTGAAATCCACCTCTGTCGGCTCATGACCTAACAACCCAATATGCCCTGTATCCCGCAACATCCCCGGATGATGCATCAATGTCGTAGGATCAACGACCTTATTCAGATCGGCATTAACCACTGTTTTTCCGTTGATCACAACCTTGATATGCCGACCAATAGCCGTAATCTCTTCGTGGTTCCATTCTCCAACCGGCTTCAACGCCCCTCTCTTCGCCGGCACAACGTTGTAAATGGAACCACAATACTGCCAAGGCTGCAGGTGCCGATACATGGAACCACTATCATCGAGAATCTGGATTTCCATGCCCATATAGGCCGCATCTCCCTGTAAAGGAGCGCGTATGCCGATCCCATTGTTGGCGTTTGCTGATAGCCGAAAATCGACATCCAATACAAAATCGGAGTACTCTTTCTCGGTAAAGAGATTTCCAGAGCACCCCGCAGGGCAGACAATAATCCCATCCTTAACTTCATAGCCCGGCGCCTGCCCAACGTAAACCCACCCGTTTAAATCCTTTCCATCGAATAACGGCACAAACCGAGCTTCTGCATGGCAGGAGGATGGATTCGCGGTTACCCCCATCCCGATGAGCACAAGCGCCAATAAGGTAAACAACCAGAACCTTGTCCTCATGTAAGACATCGTCTCCCCCTTAATGTGTGTTTCCGAATCCTAAACCTACATCTGTACATCGTTGATCACGAGTCGAAAGCGACAACCTAGTACTCCGGCAGCTTTCCGACACATAACCATTCGTTCGGCAAAAATCTCGAAATACTCCATAACAGTCGCTTTTTCTGTGTCTACTACCAGCTCGAGTGAAATGATCTTTTGGACTGCATCTATGAGTATGTGTGATTTTTGCACGGCATTGTTTACACGATCATGGATATCATACGTGGAAGGATCGGGATTTTGAACTCGCGTGTAGTGCACATCGGACTTGTCCGCAATGATCACTGCTGCCGTTACCGCATTGATCGGCACGCCCTCTGGCTCCTCATGATTTCCGATCGCTCCCACAACAAGCGCGATCTCGGCTGCCGGCATATTCATCTTCTCTAGGATTTGGAACGCCATCGTGGCCCCGATCTGCGGGTGATAGACGCGGTGGATGCAGTTCCCGATATCGTGCAAGAAGCCGGCGATGGCAGCAAGCTCTGCGGTACGAGGCTCCGCTCCTAGTCCCAACAGGATGTTGCGTGCGATTGAGGCCACTAGACCGGCATGGCGCAAGCCATGTTCCGAATAGCCTATTGCTGCCATTTGCCGATTAGCAGCATCAATATAGGCACGAATCCGCTCGTTATTCCGTATGTCCCGCAGGGTAATGACCTCTGCCGCCTTCTCCTGAGCCGCCAGAATCGGCTCTTCGACCTCTTTTATTGCCGGAGACTTTTCCGCAGGTGAGGCAGTTTTACTGGGGGGCGGCGATGCCACCCGATTCTGGGCAATGACTTCTCTGGAGTCACTCATCTATCGTCTCTTCCTTAGCCTGGTAGGCGTTCCGAATATCCTCGTAAAAAGTCTTAAAGGTTCCCTCGCGTAGATGATGCCTTATATTTCTCATCAATCGGTAATAGAACGCTAAGTTATGGTACGTCATAAGTCGGGGACCTAAAATCTCCTTGGCTTTGAATAGGTGTCGTATATAAGCCCGCGTATGACGCCGACAAACTCGACAGTCACATTTCGAGTCAAGCGGTGTAAAATCCTGCTCATAACGGGCATTCCTCAGATTGATAACGCCCTCTGAGGTGAATGCCTGTGCGTTGCGCGCATTACGAGTGGGCAAAACGCAATCGAACATATCTACTCCCCGCCGCACGGCTTCCAGAATATCTATCGGCGTCCCCACCCCCATTAAGTAGCGCGGCTTATCCTCAGGCAGAAACCGAACCGTCCACTCCACAATCTCATTTCTAACCGCAGCCTCCTCCCCCACAGCAAGGCCACCTATGGCAAAGCCATCAAAATCTAACTCCGTCAAGAATCTGGCGCTTTCGGCACGTAAGTCGTAGCTTATTCCCCCCTGAACAATCCCAAAAAGCGCCTGAGGCCACCCACCGATGGCTTTGCGCCCGTGCCGTACATGCTCCTCCAAGCAGACCTTCGCCCAACGATGTGTTCGCTCCATCGCCTGCCGAATATACTCTTCGGAAACCGTAGAAGCCGGACACTCATCGAATGCCATGATGATGTCGGCCCCTAACTGACGCTCGATCTCTATAACGCTCTGTGGGGTGAAGATATGACGACTTCCATCGATGTGAGACTGAAACTCCACCCCTTCATCCCCAATGCGACGCAAGCCCGACAGACTAAAAACCTGGTAGCCACCACTATCCGTTAGAATGGCACCGCTCCAACCCTCAAAACGGTGTAGCCCTCCAGCTCTGGCTATGAGTTGCTCGCCAGGTCGGAGATGGAGATGGTATGTATTTCCCAAAATTAAACCAAAACCGATCTCCTCCAACTCGTCGGGTGTCATCGCCTTCACCGTGGCCTGCGTGCCTACAGGCATAAACACGGGAGTTTCCACCGTAGCATGAGGCAATTGCAGTAGTCCGCATCTTCCTACCACCCCATCCTCCCGTGAAGACGATGTGATGATAAATGCTGGGATCGTCCCTTCTTTACCCAACTTCTCTCTTCAAATCCTCGCTGATTAGTGAATCCTCTCCACCCCTCGACAGAAGTATTATTATACCGACGATCTCTCTAGTCAAAAAAACACGCTTCTTTCGCCGACTCCGCCCGACACCGATTCGTAAAAGGGAACGACCACCTCCTAAAGAGGGTTATCCTCCGCCACCACCTGCTCATCTGGCCGGAGAGGTTGGCAATAGTTCTTCTGTCTCAGGCGATACAATCTTAAACACACCCTAAGAAAGGAGTTCATGGAGATGACAATACTGGAAAAACGCAGGCTCGGCAACAGCGATCTCGAAATCACTCCCATCGGTTTCGGCGCGTGGGCCATCGGCGGACCAGGATGGGAATATGGCTGGGGAGCCCAAGACGATCGCGACTCTATCGCTGCCATTCACGCAGCTCTCGATGCCGGCATCAACTGGATCGATACGGCAGCCGTCTACGGTATGGGGCACTCGGAAGAGATTGTTGCAAAAGCCGTTCAAACAAGCTCTCATCGCCCCTATATCTTCACGAAGTGCTCTCTTCTCTGGGACGACAAGGGGAAGGTTCTACATAGTCTTAAATCTCAATCAATCCGCAAGGAAGTCGAAGATAGCCTGCGTCGCCTTCAAACCGATGTTATTGACCTTTATCAAATACATTGGCCTATACCCGAAGAAGACATCGAAGAGGGGTGGAGCACATTAGCGAAACTGAAAGAGGAAGGAAAAGTTCGCTATATCGGTGTGTCCAATTTCAACGTCCAACAAATGGAACGTGTGCGGTCTATCGCCCCGATAACCTCCTTGCAACCTCCTTACTCGCTCGTACGACGTGAAATCGAAGCCGAGATTCTCCCTTACTGTCAAAAACATAGTATCGGGGTTATTGTCTACTCGCCCCTTCAGTCAGGACTCCTTAGCGGGAAGATGACCCCTGAGCGCGTTAGTGCGCTTCCTGATGACGACTGGCGCAAGCGAAGTCCAGATTTTCACAAGCCACGTCTCTCACGCATCCTTGGATTAGTTGAGGGGTTGCGCCAGATCGGCGCACGTCATAACCAGCCTCCTGGGGTCGTCGCTATCGCCTGGACACTTCGCCATCCCGCAGTAACTGGTGCCATTGTTGGTTTTCGACACCCCGATCAGGTTCACGAAATGCTAGGAGCACTTACCTTTCGGCTTTCCGAACAAGAAATTGCAGAAATTGAGCGCCTACTTCGCCAATACGACCTCTAAACCGATAGAGCATCAAAAGGCTTTGATCGCGTAACGCAGCGCGATCAAAGCCTATCTTCTACAGAGGATCGTTCACAACCGGCTATCAGCAACACGAATTCCCCTCGCAGGGTCATCCCTCGGGCAACGTCCAAAATTTCCGATAGCAGACCGCGGTCTACCCTTTCAAATCTCTTAGTCAGGTCGTTCGCAAGAGCCGCCAGCCTATCTCCAAAGACCTCTAAAGCCATCTCCAGACTCTCGATGAGGCGATAGGGGCTTTCATAGTAGATAAGGGTATAAGGAGAGTTTCTATCCGCCTCAAAAAAACGTCGTCGAGGCCCTGCCTTACGCGGAGGAAAACCACGAAAAGTGAAGCTATGACACGGCAACCCCGACAAAACCAGTGCCATGACGAATGCGGCCGGGCCTGGCACCATCGTGAAGGGTATATTCTCGGTAATAGCCTCTCTGACGAGCAGGTAGCCGGGGTCCGCAATTCCCGGCGTTCCGGCATCCGTCACCACTGCGATACGCTTCCCTGCCCGAATAAAAGCCAGTATTTGCCTGATAGCCCGTTCCTCATTGTGTTCATGGAGGGAAATCTGTTGCTTTTCAATAGAATAGCGTTTCAGCAAAAGACCTGTCTTTCGTGTATCCTCGCTGGCAATAATATCGGCGCTTCGCAACGCTCTGAGGGCACGTAAGCCTATATCCTCTAAATTCCCAATGGGAGTGGCCACCAACACAAGAGGAGGCCACTCCTCTTCAAACAGTTCCTTTGTAGGAGCGGAATACTCCTTTATCCTCCTCACTTCTCCCAAGTTAGCGCATCTCCTGACCACCGGTAACGTTGATCGCCTGCCCTGTCATATAACTGGCCTCATCCGAAGCCAAGAAAACAACAACATTACATACATCATCATAAGTGCATCCTCGCCCTAAAGGCACCTGCGCTTCGTACTTGAGGCGTACCTCCTCCTTGGTGAGGCCTTGCGTGCGGGCATATTGCTCATAAAGACTTTCCTGCCACAAGGTGCCATCTAAAAGGTTGCCGGGGCACACTGCATTCACGCGCACCCCATAAGGCGCTAGATCAAGAGCAATTGACTGAGTTAGCCCTATTCCTCCAAACTTACTTGCAGAATAAGCGCTATTGCGAAAACTCCCCTTCTTGCCCGATTTTGAGTTAATTTGTATAATATTCCCCTTCCGTTGCTTTACCATGACCCTTGCCGCCGCACGGGCACATAAAAAATAGCCAAATAGATTCACATCAATCACCCTTCGCCAGGCCTCGGCAGGGAATTCGGTAATATCGTAGGCGATTAAAATGCCGGCGTTGGCCACGAGGAGGTCCAGCGCACCAAACCTCCGAACGGTCTCCTGCGTCATCCCCTCTACCTGCTCCTCGTTCGTGACATCTACCTGCAGCGCCAACGTCTCGGCTCCCGTAGCCCGAGTTATCTCCTCCGCCGTCTCATGGGCTTTCTCAATTTTTACATCGGCAATGGTGATGGCACGACAGCCCTCCCGCGCAAGACGGTGAGCAATTGCTTCTCCCAAACCCTGTGCGCCACCGGTAACAATGGCTACCTGATCTTTCAAACGCTCCATTTTTTCGCCTCGCTCCTGAATGGATTTGTACAATGAGAAGGAAATACCCTATATCACGTCGAACTCTAGGTATGTTCTATTATCATATCATATACGCCCTAGTCTAACTTCGGAGAAATCCTGAATGCCCCGCTCTACCCTACAACGTCGGCACGCCTTCCTTCTGCTTGCCTCCCTCATCGTCCTGTTCATCTCCACTGCGGCGAACGCTAGAGTCAGACTTCGCATGGACGACAAATGGCGATTTCACCTCGGCGATATACCTCTATCCCATGAGGGCATTCCTATCACCAACTGGCGCTGGACGCAGATAGGTAATAGCCCTCCGAATATCGTGCCTTATCTCTCAAAACACCTGGATGTAACATCATGGCCTACCACGTCTCCCAATCAGAATACCTTTCATGGCCAATCAGGTTACAATATATATTGGACACTCCTACCGTCTATCCCTTATCACCATCCCCTCTTACACTTCGATAGTATGGGCCATGATGTGAGTGTTTTTCTTAATGGTCATTTTCTTTATCATCACTCACAATGGAATGTTCCTTTTAGCGTTCCACTGCCCCGTAAATGGCTCACCGAAAATATAAACAGCCTTCTCGTTCTCCTTCATCGTACCGACGGTATCACCGGCATTGGGAATGTGACACTCTTACCGAACCTAGATCTCCCTGAAGGCCCAGCTCTCCCAAACTATGACGATCGCGGCTGGCGCATCGTCCATCTGCCGCACGACTTTGTCATTGAGGGGCACTACGATAAAAACGCCGATGGCTCTCATGGATATCTGCCGACAAATGTGGCCTGGTACCGAAAGTATTTCTATCTACCTGCCTCAACAAAAGGCAAGAGTATCTGGGTCTACTTCGAAGGCATCTATCGGGATAGCCGCTTTTGGCTTAACGGTCACTTTCTTGGTCGCCATCGCAGCGGGTATATTGGAGTACGCTATAATCTGTCGCCCTATCTACACTATGGGGCATGGAACACTTTAGCTGTTCGAGTGGATGCGCGAGGCGAAGAAGGGTGGTGGTATGAAGGAGGAGGTATTTATCGCCATGTCTGGCTCACGATTGCCAATCCTATTCACATAACTCCATGGGGTGTTTTTGCTATCCCAAAGCTCCCTTCAGCTGATCGAGCAACTCTCACACTGCAAATAGATATCACGAACAATCGGCAAAGCTCTGTTCCTATCCGCCTTATCGCTTTGGTATTGGACAATACAGGGCAAAAAGTAACGAGCACTTCCACTCACCTCCTACTTCAAGCGGATCACATAACGCACACCCAGCAGCAGGTAACTGTCTTACATCCTCATCTTTGGTCTCTCGTTTCACCTTATCTCTATCGAGTTGTATGCATTCTTCAGCAAGATCATCGCAGGCTCGATGAAGTCAGCACAAACATTGGGATTAGAACAATTGAGTTTCGTCCCAATAGCGGCTTTTACCTCAATGGAAAACCCATTAAAATTAAGGGAACATGCAACCATCAAGATTTCGCAGGGTTGGGGAACGCATTGCCAGACAACCTGCAGTGGTGGAGAATAGAACAACTGAAGAAAATGGGTTCCAATGCCTATCGTACTGCCCATGATCCGCAAGATGAATCGTTGCTCGATGCTTGCGATCATCTTGGAATGCTCGTTATGGATGAAAACCGCCATCTGGGTGCTGTCTACACTCCCAAAACCCTCCCTGATGCCCCCTACTCGAATCTATCCGATCTAGCAGACATGATTCGTCGAGATCGTAACCATTCTTGCATCATCATGTGGTCTATGTGCAATGAAGAGCCGCTCCAGGGCACCCCTGAAGGCGCACGCCTCTTTGAAGCTATGAAGAAAGTGGTTCAATCTTTAGATCCTACACGCCCTATTACATGTGCCATGAATGGTGGTTGGGGTCGTGGCATTACCCTAGTGGAAGACCTTCAAGGAGGCAATTACCACCCCCAAGACTACGATTGGTTCCACAAACAGTTTCCAGATAAACCATTCTTCGCTAGCGAGTCGGCTAGCACGGTGTGCGATAGAAGCATCTACACAAACGACCCTCAAAAGGGCTACGTCGCTGCCTATGACCTTTACGCGCCTCCATGGGCACAAACAGCCGAAGTGGCTTGGAAGGCAGTTGTAACGCGTCCTTTCGTTGCAGGCTGTTTCGTCTGGACCGGCTTTGACTATCGGGGCAAACCTATCCCCTACTGGTGGCCCTGCATCAATGCTCACTTTGGCATTATGGACATGTGTGGATTTCCAAAAGATAACTACTATTATTATAAAGCATGGTGGGGGGATAAACCGCTCGTCCATATCCTCCCCCATTGGAACTGGCCGGGATATGAGGGGAAGGGCGTCGGCCTTAAAGGAAAACCCATCACGGTATGGTGCTATAGTAATGCGAGTGAAGTAGAACTGTTTCTGAATGGCCAGAGCCTAGGCAAAAAACCCATGCCTACATGGGGACATGTGGAGTGGAACGTGCCCTACCAACCGGGCAAACTTGAAGCGAAGGCCTACGATGAAGCCGGTAAGGTGGTTGCCACCGATGTTGTCGAGACAACAGGCCCTCCAGCTGCCCTGCATCTTTCCACAAACCTCACAACTCTTCCTGCCGATGGGGAAGAGGTGGCTCTCATCGAAGTAGATATTGTGGACGCACAAGGCAGAATAGTCCCCACAGCCGATAATCTCGTGCATTTCCAAGTGACGGGAGCAGGCGAAATCGCCGGTGTGGGAAATGGGGATCCAAGCTGTCATCAACCCAATATTGCCAATTATCGCAATGCCTTCAATGGCAAATGCCTGCTCATTATACGCGCTGGCGAACATCCTGGCCTCATTCGTATCCGAGCTATATCGAATGGTCTCTCATCGGCAAGCATCACACTTAAAACGATTCCGTCATCCTTGAAATAATCTGGCAAAATGCAATAGGAGGGTAAGTTGATTCAACAGGAGATATTTGGAAAACTTCGTATTGAGGGGAAGGGCGTCGGCCTTGAGGGGGAGGGCGTCGGCCTTGAGGGGAAGGGCGTCGGCCTTGAGGGGAAGGGCGTCGGCCTTGAGGAACCTGTCTTTATTTTTACGCTAACCAACTCTCGTGGCTCCATCGCTCGCGTCACGAACTACGGAGCCATTCTGACCTCCCTGGCCGTACCCGATCGCGAGGGGAACATCGGTGAGGTCACCCTCGGCTTCAATCGGTTAGAGGGCTATCTCGCCCCACACCCCCACTTCGGTGCAACCATCGGGCGGGTTGCTAACCGCATCTCCAATGCAGAGTTCACTCTCCATGGCAGACAGTATGTCTTAGCGGCCAACCACGGCGCACATACCCTTCACGGCGGCAAACAGGGGTTTGATAAGCAGCTTTGGCATGCAACTCCGCAACCGGCCAAAAACGCTGTTACCTTCTCCCGCCTCAGCCCAGATGGAGAAGAGGGGTTTCCGGGTAATCTTCAACTAGCGGTTACGTTTACCCTTACCGAAGACAACGCTCTTCGCCTTGACTATTTGGCCACAACCGACTTAGATACCCCCGTTAACCTCACAAATCACACCTATTTTAACCTATCGGGGGAAGGCGATATCCTTGATCATGAGCTTATGCTCAACGCCCATCTCTACACACCTACTAACGACGAGCTTATCCCAACAGGAGAAATCTGGGGCGTTAGGAATACTCCTCTCGACTTTACTCAACCTACTGCAATCGGTAGGCGTATTCATGAACTCCCCGAGGCTATCGGAGGATATGACCATAACTTCATCCTTCATAAACCGAACGAAGCTGCCATGGCTCTCACCTTCATGGCACGAGTCTACGCTCCGAAAACAGGTCGTATTATGGAAGCCTATACAACCGAGCCTGGGGTACAGCTCTACACGATGAATCGCATTCCCGACAGCCTATCTAGCCGGGAAGGAAAGCCCTATCCCCCTCATGCGGCGTTCTGCCTAGAAGCTCAGCATTTTCCCGACTCGCTGCATCATGCACACTTTCCATCAATTCTACTAACACCGAACACTACCTACCGTCAAACAACGATATACCAGTTTAAAACAGACCGTTAGACCCTTTTTTAAAGCAGTAAACGCATAAGCTCTTCTTCAGCTGCCTTCGTCCAAAATTTACCATCTTCTAACCTATCATACACAGAAGGCAGCACACTTTTCAAATCGGGCAAGGCAGTTAGCGGCAATTGGTGAATGTGAGGAAAAATAAGGGTCTTTCCAGGAAATTTTCCTTCCTTCACGGCCTGAAGACCATCGCGCGCTGCTTCCATCCCCCCAATTGCCGCTAAGGACGCATTTGTGTTGAGATCACCTTGCTCTACACGTGCCAACGTATCCCGCATGGCGGCTAGGGAGGAACCACTGCTGCCGATCAATCGGCAACCATCCCGCACAATGCGCTCACAAGGAACTTCTACTTTCGTTCCTCTGGCGACCCCAGCAAAGATATTAAACCAACCTCCTTTTGCGAGAAGCGTTATGGCCGCTTCTATCGCAGCCGGATCAGCTACCATGCTAACGATGTCATCGAATGCCCGGCCACGAGTCAGTTTTATCAGCATTTCAGCCTGCTGGTCGAAACTCATTCCCCGCACATTGCGCGTAATCAACTCTATCTTGCGCTGTCTAGCTAAGCCCCCAAAGCGCTCATTCAAGCTGGCCAACCTGTCATCATGCCTATCGGTTACAACGATAAGCTCAGGAGGTTCGCGCAACTGTAATGCCCGTTGAACGTGCATTTGCCCCATAGGCCCTGCAGCTCCGATAAACCAGGCGCATCCTCCTGCACGCAATTCGGCTGTACGCGATTCTTGGTAAGCGTCCACCAGCTTATTTCCCTTCACACCCACATAAAAGCGACGGTTATAATGAACTCGTCCGATGTCAATGGCAATTTTCGACGGCAAAGGCTCGGTTAATGCAAGGATCACCACACCATCATCGGCCGGCATATCACAAACTTTCTCTACGACCTGGGCATCCCAACGACCGGTAATCACAATATCATCAAAGTTTTCGATGCTGCCATTTATCAGATCGCATACAGACAGCTGGGTCATCTTTACACTAGCTGCCTCCAACTGCCGCACGATAGAGGTAATATCGAGTCCCTCACAAGCTACAAGAACGATTTCCCTCAGGTTCGCTCCACAGAACATCTCCACCAGCTCAACGTTCTCGCCACCTTCCCCAACAACAAGCAGAAAGCGGCCTCCCGGCTTAGGATGTGAGCGATGAGCGATCGCATAGGACGCGACCACACAGGCCCAAGGCTCTACCAATGCGGCCTCTACATAGCCTGTTGTATCCTGAATTGGCAATAGATAGCAACCCTCATCCCCCTCGATCAACTCTCGTGGAATGATACCGTACTCAGACAAGCCTCCGCGAAACACATAGCCATAGGCCATAGACTTGCCCTTATAAAACACGTCGGCTTGGATAACGTAGCGCTCTCCACGTTTGAATCGTCCTTCCAGATCGGCCCCCACCTCTACCACGGTACAGCACACCTCGTGCCCTAGCGTCACCGGCTCTTTGGTAAGGTCACGCCCGATCAGCCGCGGATGCTGCTCGCCAAGCGCAACTACCTTTGTGTCGGAATAACATAGGCCACAAGCATCATGACGTACTAACAGCTCATACGTGCCACATTTCGGCGTCTCCTCCACTTCGGGCGCTCCATTTCGTCCAAAGTTCTCGAAGCCTGCCCCATACAAATTCCATCGGAACATCTCCGTAGGAACAGCCCCTACAGCCTTTCGATACTGTTCTAACTTATCCATCAGCACTCTCTCGAATCGAGTTGAAATAGGCTTCTTAGAATCGGGATCACACCTCGTAAGGCCACCCCACGATGACTTATGCGATGCTTCTCGTCGGGCGTCAGTTCTGCCATGTGCCTGCCAAGTTGCGGTAGATAAAAAATCGGATCATATCCAAATCCATAGTGACCACGTTTTTCATGAGCCACTAACCCCTCACAACTTCCTTCACTAACGAACTCTTGTCCATCAGGAGTTGCGACCACCACGACACATTGAAAACGACAGGTGCGCCTTTCATCAGGGACATGGCGCATGATCTCGAGAATTTTGTCCATCTTTTCGTCAAAGGAGGTATCGGCTCCTAAAAAACGATGCGAGTGAACGCCGGGTGCCCCATCCAACGCATCAATCACCAACCCTCCATCATCTGCAATGGCAACTCTTCTTGCATGTTTCGCTGCGGCGACCGCTTTCAAACGGGCATTCTCATAAAACGTCTCCCCAGTCTCTTCAACCATAGGCATCGGCTCGATGTCGCTTAGGGTCAACAACGTCAATTCAGGGCAATACGCCCCAAGAATCTGAAGCATCTCCCGCCCCTTCTTCGGGTTCGTGGTCGCAACAAGTAACTCCTTCTTCATAGCCTACAGAATCCCTTCGAGTGCCGCACGTTGCAGCTTGAAAAGTTGCTCCAGCCCCACCTGCGCGAGATCGAGAAGACGCAAAAGGCGATTCCGATCAAACGGTGTCGTCTCGGCTGTCCCCTGTATCTCAACATAACGGCCCTTGTCGGTCATTACCACATTCATATCCACGGCACAACGATGGTCCTCTTCATAGCAGAGATCAAGCAACTCATCACTTCCAACCACACCTACACTTACCGCGGCCACCATTCCTGTCAGGGGCATTCTTGCAATAACACCTTCATTCACTAATTTTCTGCAAGCCTCAGCAAGCGCCACGAAGGAGCCGGTAATGGCGGCACAACGCGTTCCGCCGTCTGCTTGAAGCACGTCGCAGTCTATCCAGATCGTCCGCTCTTCCAGAACTGGCATCTCAACAACCGCCCTCAAGCTCCTTCCTATCAACCGCTGAATCTCTACGGTCCTGCCAGATGGTCCATTTCGCCCCTCCCGAGGCGTACGAATGTTAGTCGAGCGTGGCAACATCCCATACTCCGCGGTGACCCACCCCATCTCTCCTTCGAGTTTTCTAAACGGCGGCAACTTTTCCTCTACCGATGCCGTACAGATTACCTTCGTATTCCCCATCTCGATCAAACACGAACCCTCCGCGTTGGGCATAAACCCTCGCGTGATCTTCGTCGGTCGCAACTGGGCACTCCCACGTCCATCAAATCGCGGCATAGGCGTTCCTTCCTCGCTTCAATTTTTTCTCTGCCTATCTTACCCGCTATCTCATGATTCTGCTTGCACTACGTCAGCATCGAATTTAGATATTGACACACATCCTCATGGCGTGCCAAAATAGAACCATCAAACTCACATAGCTGTGAGCGCTTCGCAATCCTCTTACCAGACCGACGGCGTGGTCGGCATTTAGAGCCGCCTAGTGGCCGAGCCACCTCTAGCCCAATGGCCTCAAACCTTATGGCACATTGGTGCACTCTATTTCCTGCTCGATACGCACTAAGAATGTGTCTCGGCTAGCCGTCTGTCTGGGGAACGGGGTTCCTCCTTCAGACGGTGGCGTCCCTCTTATGTACTCTCAATGTCCGAATCTTCGCAATGTAGCCTATCTACCACAGGAGGAACCTAACAAAGTATGTTTCACAAGTTTACCAAATCGAGCATCCAAACGGCTCTAACCTTCGCCACAACGCTTCTTCTTATTATGGTTAGCAACGCAAGTGCATGCGCTCAAACGCCCGCTTCTCCCGCTTCTACGATTAACACGGGCGATACTGCCTGGATGCTCGTCGCTGCTGCCTTCGTTATGCTGATGACCCCTGGGCTCGCTTTCTTCTATGGGGGTATGGTGCGCTCAAAAAATGTGCTTAACATGCTTATGCAAAGCTTCGTGGCCCTCGGTATCGTGACCCTTGTATGGCTTCTGTGGGGCTACTCTCTCGCTTTCGCACCGGGAAACCCTTTCATCGGCAGCTTACGCTGGTTCGGGCTTAACCATGTCGGTGAAAACCCTTCCCCCTACTATGCCCCCACCATCCCGCACCAAGTTTACATGATCTACCAACTGATGTTCGCCATCATCACCCCGGCGCTCATCAGCGGGGCGATCGCCGAACGCATGAAATTTTCGACCTATGTGGTCTTCATTACCCTTTGGAGCACTTTCGTCTACTGTCCACTCGCTCATTGGGTTTGGGGACACAACGGTTGGCTTAACAGTCTTGGAGCACTCGATTTTGCCGGGGGCACCGTAGTGCACATCAGTAGCGGCGTTTCCGCTCTTGTCCTTGCCATAGCCCTTGGCAGGCGCCATACGGACATGCTCCATTCTGGAGAAGAGATGCGCCCTCACAACCTTACTATGACTTTGGTAGGTACAGCACTATTGTGGTTTGGGTGGTTCGGTTTTAATGCCGGCAGCGCCTTGGCCTCCGGTGGGCTTGCCGCTTCCGCCTTCGTCGCCACACATATTGCCGCAGCCATCGCCGGACTTACATGGATACTTATTGAATGGAGTATCTACAAAAAACCTACCGCGTTGGGCTTTGCCACCGGTGCGGTGGCAGGCCTCGTGGCCATTACACCGGCCTCCGGATACGTGGGTCCTGTTCCGGCTCTGCTCATAGGCGTTGGAGTGGCCTTTATCTCCTTCTATGCCATTAAACTCAAACACAAGTTTCATTACGATGACGCTCTTGATGTATTTGGAGTTCATGGAATGGGAGGAATCTGGGGAGCGCTCGCAACCGGCCTCTTTGCCTCTGTGCTTGTGAATAGCTCCGGCAGCAACGGCCTTTTCTACGGTGGAGGACTAACCCTGTTCCTTAAACAGACTATCGCAGTCGCCAGCGCAGTCGCCTATGCAGCCGTAGGAACCTGGATACTTACGAAAATTCTCGACGCCATCATGGGGCTGCGCGTTCGCGTAGAAGATGAAAATATAGGTTTGGATCTTACTCAACATGGCGAATCGGCCTACGTCATGGCCGAATGAGCAGCCTGTACATAAATCCTATTCCCAGTTGACAAAAGCTTCCTTGTAGGGGTAGAGTCTAAGCGATAATCTATTATTTCTATGCTAGGGGTGCTGCAAAGCTGAGAGGGTTTTCTTAGCCCAACCCTATGAACCTGATTCGGGTAATGCCGACGGAGGGAAGCAATGACTTATCTACTATATATAGCCATCGCTCCCAAAGCTCGGAGCGATGGCTTTTTGCTCATCGCTATCGCCTCGGCTCGTTGAATGAAAGCGCACCTAGCGCTAAGGAGAAAACGATGAATCTATCTGCTCCTAAAAAGGCGTTTACATTGATTGAACTTTTAGTGGTTATAGCCATAATAGCGATTCTTGCGGCCATCCTCTTCCCCGTTTTTGCTCAAGCCCGTGAACAGGCCCGTCAAACCGTTTGTACCTCAAACGTCAGACAACTGAGTATGGCCGTGCAGATGTACCTTCAAGATTACGATGAAACGTTTCCGATCTTCTATGCCTACAACACCTGGGACCCCATCCACAATGTCCCCGCCCCTTCAGGGACGCCTGCACATAAAGGGGTAGAAGTGGAGTTGATGCCTTATGTCAAAAACCATCTCATCTTTAAATGCCCGGATGATCAGGGCGGTCCCTCGCTCTATACCACCTATCAAAATGATGGTTGCCCAAACACCAACACCTATTTTGACTGCTACGGTTCAAGTTATCGCTTCGATCACGGCGTCTTCACAACTATCGCAAACGAATCGAGCCAAGACAATATTCTCTACACTACTACCCAGGTGGTTACTCTGGCGTCCCTAGCACTACCGGCAGAAACACGCCTCATGCGAGATGAGATGATGCCTTGGTTTGGCACAAATCCAAGCTATGGCTACATTCCAGGCTATTTTCAACAGTGGCATCCGCGCGGCGGAGGAATTGTGTTTGCCGATGGACACGGCAAGTTCATCGTCTCAAGCGCTGCATTCGACAATGAGGTTGTGTGTCCGGGTGGTGAACGCAGCGGACAACTCGACCCGAACGCTGCCACCGATGGCAATCCGGGAAACCCACCTACCTACTATTGGCTTTGCGATTAAGAATATGCACGTACTTATCCTCGCTAACGGCTCACCACCTCCGCACGATCTAGCCCAACGTCTTGCAAGTACCGCAGACCTTATCATCGCTACGGATGGCGCTGCCGCAAAAGCGTTTGACCTTGGGCTTCAACCTCACCTCATTTGTGGGGATTTTGACTCCATAGATAAAGCGCAGGCGCGCCAACTGTTTCCTTCAGCGGAAATCATCGTTGCAGCTAATCAAGACTATGCTGACCTAGAAAAGTCGCTTCAACTGGCCAAAGATCGTGGTGCGACTCAGGTTACCATACTAGGAGCCACCGGCGGCAGGCTCGATCATACGCTTGCAAATCTCGCGCTTCTACTGTCTTGGCATCAAAAAATGGGGCTCTGCATTCAGGAAGCAGACACCTCTGTGTGGTGCCTTTCTGCTGCTAGCAGTATCCCGAATAAGCATATAATCCCCACTCAGCCGAACGATATAATCTCAGTTATTGCACCAGAACCTGCTATCATTTCTATCCGCGGTGTCTTATGGGAGGCCGATCACCTCTTGTTACAACCCGGAACGCGTGCGGTAAGCAATAAGGCGCTCGGGCACAGCGTTGATGTCGAGATAGTGCAGGGAACGATTTTCCTCTGCCTATTAAGCTCCTCCATCATGGAGACACCAACCCCATGACAAACCCGCATTTTTCTCTTTACGACTGGTCGTTTTTAATCATCTACCTGGCTTTTCTTCTGTGGATTGGACTACGAAGAAACCGTATCACCACCGAAGACTACCTAATTGCAAATCGCAACCTTGGCTTGCCTGTATTTGTTGCGACCCTAGTGGCCACATGGTACGGTGGAATTTTGGGCGCCGGCGAGTTCGTCTATACCGATGGCCTTGCAGCTTGGGCAGCGAACGGTCTACCTTACTATCTATTTGCCATCCTTTTTGCTTTGCTTCTAGCAAAGCGTGTTCGTCAAGCAGGCGCCAGCCTCTATACCATTCCCGATCGGCTGGAAATGGAGTACGACAGAGGAACCGCTCTACTTGGAGCCTTGCTAGCCTTTCTCTACGCCACTCCATCGCAGTATGTGCTCATGCTTGGAATTCTGCTTCAACTCCTGTTTGGATGGCCTCTCTGGTTGGCGATGCTGATAGGAACGCTTTTCTCGATCATTTATGCACTCATAGGCGGTTTTTTGGCCGATGTACGTGTTAACACACTACAATTCCTGCTCATGTTTTCCGGCTTCATTTTTACGGTGGTCTTCTGTTTAACAAAATTCGGGGGTATTCGGCCCCTTCTTCGTACGCACCCACTCCCGCCCCACTACTTTACTGCCCTCGGCAACCACAATGTGTTATGGCTTCTGGCATGGAGCGTCATCGCACTACAAACGTTTACCGATCCGGGGTTTCATCAGCGCTGCTATGCCGCCAAAACCCCACGCATCGCCACGCTTGGCATTCTCGTCGCCGTTGTCTGCTGGTTTATTTTCGATTCCCTTACTTTTCTTACAGGAACGTTTGCTCGTGTTCTTTTCCCGAATCTAAGCGATCCCACCTTAGCCTTTCCTCTCATTGCAGCACGGGTTCTGCCACACGGCCTTCGCGGCTTTTTCTATGTCGGGATGCTGGCCCCCATTATGGCCGCAACCGTCTCCTATACATTTATCTCGGCCATGACCATCGGAAGAGACTTTATATGGCGTCTTCGAAACGAAGCCGGGCCACAGAACGTTCCACGTTATACTCGTATCGGCCTTTTACTTACTTCATTTATCTCTATTGGGATCGCCTTGATGGTACGTTCCGTGGTAGAACAGTGGTATCTTTTTGGTAATCTCATCGTATCGGGACTGCTGTTGCCACTGGTCGGCGCCTACCTATGTCCACCAAAATGGAAAATCCCAGCCCGCTACGCTTTTCAGGCGATGCTTTATGGTTCCCTCATCGCCTTCCTAGACCTTGGGCTGGGCTGGTGGCATTACCATGGCAACTACCGGGACCTTTGGGGCATTCCGCCCCTAATACCTGGCCTACTGGTAAGTGGTAGCTTTTACCTTGCCGGCGTTAGGCAAACGGCAAAAATATGCGTATCGAGCCTATAGCGGGAGTGCTGTAGATTTAGATAACGCCATTACCTCCTCGGCCGATATCTCCTCACCGCGCTCTGCCGAAAGATAGATGCCCTCGGAGATAAGCATGGTATTCAAAGCGATTTCAGCCGTCGGCAACAACGTCACACGCCCTTGCAAAGCGGCTACCCAGTGCTGCTGAGAGCTACCGAATAGGTCTCCCTCTCCCCGAAGACTATTCCAACGGAATCGCGCAGCACTTAAACTCGTGGTTGCATTGAGGTCAAGATCGCCCACGCTTTGGTAATATCCAAAGGGTTGCAGACGCACACCGCCCTTTGTTCCTACAAGCGATGAGCCTTCAAATCCATCTAACTCAATCGCCCACGCTTCGATGATATCCATCGTTAAATCCCCTTCAAAGCGCACAAAACCCATCGCCAGCTCTTCTACACTGTAGCCGGCCGCTCGTCGCCTCTCTTCATCCATCGGCAGCTTCTGATAGGTCTTACCGGTTATACGTTCGACCTTTGGGTTGCCAAGCAAGTAGAGGAGTTGGGAGATATGGTAGACGCCCATATCATAAAGAGCACCTCCGCCGGACATGGCTTTTTGCACAAAGGGGGCTTTTCCATAGCCATCCACGTAGGGCCGTCCTCGCCTCCTAAAACCGGTAGAGCGTGCGTGGTATATTTCTCCTAAGCAACCGTTATCAATAAGCTCTTTCGCGGCCCGGGTCTCGTCGGAATAGAGAAAACCGAGTTGGATGTGCAGCATTTTTCCTTTCTCGCGGGCACACTCTATCATCGTTACCGCATCACGATAGGAGCCGGCCATTGGCTTTTCGCAGTAGACGTGCAGCCCCCGTTCCAAAGCAGCGACGGTTGCGGGCATATGGAGGTTATTATGCAGACATATATCTACAGCATCCAGATCGTCTCGTTTAAGCAGTTCTTGTGTCCGATAATGTACATTTGGAATGGAAAATGTTGCCGCTGTGCTATCTGCAGCCACCCGATCAATGTCGGCACAAGCTACCACCTCTACTCCAGAGATACGGGCGTAGTTCTGAAGGTGTATCTGAGCGATCTGGCCGCAACCGATAATGCCAATACGTATGGACTTTTCCATCGAAACCCCTTTCTCTCAAAAGTTTGAAGTTTAACTTCGACGCTCAACGCAAAATCTCCTGTTACCCCTAAACTCCGAGTATGGCTTACGAAGCTGTAATCCGATATTTAAACCTCTAGCCCCTCTTAATTTCATAGCCAATAAAAACTCGTAGGACTGCTATTGACATGTCCATTCTGCAGGGGGTATAATCGAAACAGTTCGACAACGGATACGAGAACATCCCATCTCAATGAAGATGATACAGAAAACGATAATTGAATTGTTTCGATTATCGAGGCTCGTTTCCCTTGTTCTGAACTAAATTCAACGGCTGTTTATCTATACAACCTATTGGGAGACAAGTAAATGCAACGAAAAGCTTTTACGCTCATCGAACTGCTTGTCGTGATCGCGATTATAGCGATTCTGGCAGCTATTCTCTTCCCTGTGTTCGCTCAGGCACGGGAAAAAGCACGGGCGATCTCCTGCGTCTCTAATGAGAAGCAACTTGCAACCTCGATCCTCATGTATACCCAAGACTATGACGAGGTTTTCCCCACCGGCCTGCAACAGAGCTGGTATGCGAATACCTGGTACGTGCTCGTACAACCCTACGTGCAAAATCTGCAGGTGTTTCGCTGCCCCGATGATCCCATTGGAACCCCTCCCTCCTGGACCCAACCTTGGGGTGGAATTCGCCTTTCCTATGCCTCCAATGGCTATATGAAATGGGATGGTTCCAACTGGAGCGTCTTTGGTGTTATGGGCATGTCGCAAAGCTGGATGGGCAACACTACCACATCACAAGCTCGGATCGGGCGCCCTGCAGAAACCATTCTCTTTACCGAGAAGGATGCCCTGCAACCTAACATCAACTCGATTCCGGGCAACCTGCTCGACTTTGGCCCCGGCTGTATGTTCACCGGTGTGAACTGGTGGGATGGCTTCTCGCCTGGCGAGATTCCGAATGGCACCATCCCGGCCAACTCTGTTACCAATCCCTACGATCCCAACGGGCCTAACGGAGCCGTCACTGCCGTGCACGCACAAAAAGCTAACTTTGCCTTTGCCGACGGTCATGTAAAAGCTATGACGCCTACGGCTACCGATCCAGACCCGATCAACCAACCTCAAAATAATATGTGGGATGCAACGCGGCAGTAAGTTTAGCACCGATATTCCAAGAAAGGTCTAGGATCAAAATGCCTAAAGTCCAATATAAACGGCTGGCGCTCGCCTTATTAGCCACATTGAGCGCAACCATAAGCCTTATGGGCTGCAACGTGGATAACACCATGTCGCCTGCGGACATAAAGCGCATGGAGAGCAAACCGCCTCCAGGAGGTCCACCACCGGAGGCACTCAAAATGATCCAAAAGATCAATGAAGAGGCCCAACAGAGAATGATGAATCAGACGAGACAACAAGCAGCTCCAGCTCATCCTTAAAATGGCTCACTTCTGAGCAAACCGCCCCGTTAGCAGCTCCGGGGCGGTTTTTTTTGATACTTAATCTTAATGGGGATACAGATACTTACCTATCAGTTACTAGGGGCCGATCAAACGTACCACCAACTGAGCCACAAATTGTAAGGCTATAATTAGAATGAGAGGTGACAAGTCTAAACCACCTAATTTCTCCGGTGGAACAAGCCTACGTATGGGAGCTAACATCGGCTCGAAGATGGAATCCAAAAAACGCGCTACCGGACGAAACGGCCCCAAATCCACGCGGAACACTTGAAGCCATGAGACGATCACATAGACCAACAAAAGCAGGTTTAGTAGGTTCAAGACCCACAGAATAATGCTACCTATCCCCATCGGTTCCCCGAAATACATTGTCCTATCCTCCCAAATGCTGCTGGGCCAGCTTTTCTTTCACGCGTTTCAGATGAATGCTTGCAATGGGGTCGTCAGGATACTGCGCTGCGTGCTCCCAAGCTGTTGCTGCTTTGCTCCATTCCCCTAACTGCTCGTAACAGTGGGCAAGATTATGCCATGTGAACCAAGGACACTTGAACTGAACGGCTTTTTCATAATACGGAATGGCCGACTTGGGGTCCTTCAAATAGAGCCAATAGAAATCCCCCATCTCATCGTACATATAATAGGTATCTGGATTCGCTGCAATACCCCGTTTCAGAGTAGCGATCCCCTCCTGTGCCCGATCGGTAGACCATAAAAGCCAAGCGTTGTTTGCGTAGGTCTCAACATTATGAGGATCACCCTGGGCGACGATCTGGTTGAGGTTGATACAGTGATTGTACTCGCCCGCATCGAAATGTGCATCGGCTTGTTCATACAGATCGCGTAACGCCTCTGCTGTTATGGCATCTGCCGTAGCCGGCTCGGCAGCCACGTCTCTTAATATCCGGCTACCAATCGCATCTACCTGTTCCGGCGTTTTGGCGTTTGAGAAAGAGACGGGGTGCGGCTTCTTATTGCCAGAAGGCCCCTCACCCAACGCGCTACCGATTATAAGGGTAGATGACATCAGGATGATTATCAAGCCGATACAGCGCCCGACAGCACCTCTTAAGCGGTCAATCTGGTCTTGGTACATAATCTCCACATCCTTGTTAAAATCCCACTCGCCGAAGAAATCCATTCAAACTAAGTATACGGTAAAATGAACGGATTCCCACAACTCTATTTTTGTCTACCACAGCCTGCACCTTGAGACTCACTACCGTTTGAACTGCGTTAATGCCCACTTGGCCGCCTCATGCACAATCGGGTCGGCGCTTCGTGAAAGTTTCTCAAGCGCAGGCAACGCACGCCTATCTTTTATACGTCCAAGGGCAAGCGCCGCTGCTTTGGGAATCGCATCGTCCGTATCGTGAAATGCGGCATAGATGAGGGCAGGCACAGCTGCCTTGTCACCAATAAGTCCTAACGCTTTGGCGCTCTGCTCCCGCACATCCTCGTTGGGGTCATGCAGGGAACGTATGAGTGCAGGAACCGCACGTCTATCACGCAACCATCCTAACGCCTGAGCGGAAGCAAACCGCACCAATACAAAGCGATCTCGCAGCCCAAAGATCAATGCCGGCACGGTGCTTTTCATTCCCAACCCTCCCAAAGCGGCGGCAGCTTGTGCGCGAAGATAGCGATTTTTGCCATACTTAAGCGCGTTGATGAGGGTGGATTCGGCACGCTTATCTCCCAAACGACCAAGAGCATAGGCAGCATAATACTTCAAATCAGGGTCGGTGCTCACCATCTGCATCCGGTGTAACAAAGCGGGCACCACACTCCGATTGCCGATCTGTGCGATAGAAACGGCTGCGGCGATCCGCACGTTCTCATTGGAATCTTGTAAAAGAGGCAACAGCCTATCTGCAGACGCGGCGTCACGCAGTCGCCCTAAGGCAACAACCGTCTCTAACCTCACACGCGGACTAACGTCCGTTAGCCTCCCCCATAAAACCTTTGCCGCACTTGGATCCCCTATCTCTCCTAGGGCGGTTACCGCCTCAACTCGAACGAGAGGTGACCTATCATTAACAGCCGTTTCGAGCGCGGGTAGTGCCCTTCGATCACCCAGAATCCCCAAGAGTTCTGCTGCTCCAGCACGGCGATAAACGCTTTGGTCTCTAAGATAGGGCACAAGCAACGGTGCCTCTTTGGGTTTTAGCGTATTGGCTAGCCCGCGCAACGCGTTGGCCCGAACAGAGGCAACCGGATCGCCTAAGGCCTTCAGCAGAGCCGGTATGGCGCGTGGGCTTTTCACCGTCGCCAGTGCCTGGGCAGCATCTACACGTAACGAGACCTGCGGTGAAGAGAGGGCATGGATTAACTCATCAATCCGATCGGCCCTGGCTGCCGTTACCGTCAGAACACCCCATAAGAGGCAAACTACCCACAGCATCACCGGCATCTTGCCCATTCTTCTGCGGGTAAAAGAAAGAGTGCCCTGTCTTAGAAGAGCATAGGCTCTCCTGGGAAACCTAGGTTCGGCCTTGAGAAGAAGGCATCTCAAGATGGGCCTAACGAACCTTTTGCTCGGCTGCCAAAATCTCATCTATCAAACGATTTACCTCTTTTGGATCGGCCTTGCCTTGCGAGAGCTTCATCACTTGACCTACAAGGAAGCCTTTTTTCTGTACGAGTCCTTTTTCCAAGATATCGGCCACAATCTTCGGATTCTCTGTAAACACCTGTTGAACCATCTGCCGTATCGCCGATTCGTCACGTAGCGTGATAAGCCCCTCTCGAGCCGCAATTTTGTCGGGGTCTTCCCCACTCTGGTACATATACTCGATGAGCGTTTTTGCGATTTTACCACTAATCGTGCCATCGGCTATCATCCGAATCATACTGCCGAGCTGTTGCGGCGTTATAGGGCAGGCATCTATCTCTTTCCCTTCGGCATTCAAAAGCCGACTCAAGTCGCCCATAATCCAATTGGCAGCGGCCTTGGCATCGCCGGCATGTTTCGCGGTTTCCTCAAAATAGTCGGCGAGCGCCCTTGTCTCCGTCAGGTAGGAGGCATCGTAATCCGATAGGCCGTACTCGCGCATAAACCGTGCCTTCTTGACATCGGGCAGTTCCGGCATCGTGGCCTTTATCGCCTCAATCCACTCTGGGGTGATCTGCAGCGGCACCAGGTCTGGATCGGGAAAATAGCGGTACTCTTGCTCAACCTCTTTAGAACGCTGAGGAAATGTAGCCTGTCGCGCTTCGTTCCACCCGCGCGTCTCTTGCACAACCCTCTCTCCTCGTTCCAGTAAGGCGATCTGTCGTGCGATCTCATACTCTATTCCCTTCTGAACGGAGCGGAAAGAGTTCAAGTTCTTTATCTCGGTCTTCGTTCCATACTCTTTTGTTCCCTTTACCCGCACAGAAACATTTGGCTCACACCGAAGAGAACCTTGCTCCATCTTGCCATCGCATACGCCGATATAAGTCAAAATAGCTCGGAGCTTCACCAAATAGGCCCTCGCCTCTTCGGGTGTGTGGATATCGGGCGGAAAATCGGTTACGATCTCCATCAGCGGAACACCACTGCGATTGAGGTCAATGTAGCTTTCGTTTCCAGGCATATGAAACAGTTTGCCCGTATCCTCCTCTAGATGCACCCTACGAATACGTACCCTCTTAATCTCGCCATTGACCTCGATATCCAGATACCCGTTACGACCGATCGGCTCATCGTATTCGCTGATTTGGTAACCTTTCGGTAAGTCGGGATAGAAGTAGTTTTTACGGTCGAACTTGGCCTTCGGATTGATTTCACAGTTAAGAGCCAGCGCGGCCCGGATTACATGTTCCACCGCCTGCCGGTTTGCCACCGGCAAACTTCCCGGCATTCCCGTGCAGACCGGGCAGCAACGCGTGTTCGGCTCTCCTCCGAATTCGTTTCTACAGCCGCAAAACATTTTGCTTTCTGTCAGAAGTTCGGCATGGCATTCCATACCGATACAAGCCTCGTACTCCGTCATAGAACACTTCTACCCTTTCTTAATCTTCTTAAAACACTCTAATACGCAGAGCTTGACGTAGGGTCTCCTCTGAAATCGCTGCTTCCTCCAGCTCGAGCGAAACCTGCTTTTCCTCACCTGGACGTAAACAGAAAAAGTTATCGCTGAACCGTCCGGGCACTCCCCCCTCCAAACGCAGCCAGACATAGGGGGCAAAACGTTGTGCGCGACATCGTATAATCCATCGCTCGATTCCCCCAATAAGTTCCCACTCCAAGCCGGGGTCGGATCGAACGATATCTTTTGGCTCACATAATAGAATTAAGGACTCGGAATGCTTACCGTGTGCCCCTTCAAAACGCCCCCACGCAAAACTTTCTCGACGCATCGCTTCGGATAAGCCTAAAGATAAGCGGTCAACCTCCACAGCGCCATCAGCAGCTACCTGCACCTCATAAGACTTCTGCACGAGAACCTGCCCACAAAAATCGCAAACCTGTACATGCAGAACGCCCTGCAACGGTTCCTCCGAATCCTGCACGAGCCAAACCACAAGGGCATTCTCCTCTAAGAATAAAGATACCAGAAGCGGTGCGTAGGCGCGCTTGACAGCATAATAAGCCGCTTTTGGTACGCCCTCATAATCTATAACAGACCAGGACTGCACCGGCCAACAGTCGTTCCATTGCCAAAAGAGCGTGCCCCGACATCGCGCCTTATTTCGCCGCCAATGCTCAATGCCACAACGCAGTGCCTCTGCCTGATTCAACTGTGAATAGTAGACAAGGTCTTCCAACTGACGGGGGTAGGGAAAATGGAGAGCGATCAACCCCAAATAGGTCTCATACCCTTTTCGGGTCTTATCATGCCATCTTACGGCAGGCGAATGGGCCCAGCGCATCTCGGGTGAAAGCCACCGTTCCCAACAAGTTAAGCTGCAAGAGGAAGCGAACCCAAACTCGGAAATGAAGCGGCCTTTATCCTCGCGATAGTGCACCCAGTCGCCGGCACCATGCCATACGTTCCAGTTATGCCGATCTCCCCTCTCTTCACTGTTTGGGTTCTCCCCTCCATAAGGTGATCCAGGCCAGTAAGGCCGATCAGGGTCCTCCTCCGCCACAACCCTAGGCAGTATCTCCTCATAGAGCTTCTCGCCCAAAAATCGTGCCGGGAGATTCGACTTACCGACCCAGCCATCATAATGCATCTGCTGGTTCTCATTGTTCCCACACCACAAGGCCAGCGAAGGATGCAGGCGCAAACGACGAATAGCCGTCCGGGCTTCTGCGGCCGCCTTCTCAGCATACTCGTCCGTATCTGGGTAGTAGGAACAAGCATAAGGAAAATCTTGCCACACGAGGATGCCAAACTGATCACATAACGAGTAAAACTGCTCGGACTCATAAAGCCCACCCCCCCATACCCGCAGCATATTTATACCGGCATCAGCCGCTTGACGTAGGAGATTATAGACGGAGTCTGCGTCGGTATGGGTAGAGGCCGAGTGTTCAGGAAAAGAACTTGCCGGAATCCAGTTTGCTCCCTTCATAAACAGCTCTCGACCGTTTACCCGAAATCCAAAACTCTCACCGTATTCGTCCGGCTGCCTCACAAGCTCTACTTTTCGCAAACCTATCTGGCAGCGAGCAACATTTAGTGTTCGTCCCTCGCACTCCAGAATCCACTCTGTCCTATAGGCAGTTCCCCTTTCACTTACATCCACACACCCATTAGGCCACCATAAATGGGGCTTCTCAATCGTTACATCTAGACTGGCCTCCATATGCTGCGAATCGGGCGGTATCTCCGTTTCGCCAAAGATCGTGCCGCTCTTTCCGCGCATTCTCACCTTTAGAGTCAGAGCATGCTGCTTCCACTGAGGATTGCGCTCGACCTCTGCATATAGCCGCACGATAGCCCGCTCCTCTGACAACGAAAGTATCTGGTATCGAAGATGCAGGAAGCGCGCTACCGGCACAAACAGTAATTTCACGTCTTTCCAAATTCCACAAGAAACCAACTCTGGGCCCCAATCCCAACCATACATGTACTGAGCTTTGCGAACAAAGGCTCGCGGCCCCCAACTAAACCACTGTTCGGGGAGCGTAACGTTGCCAGCCTTGCCCCATGCGTGTAAACGTTCGCGGCCAATACGTAGCGCTGAGTAGAATCGAACACGCAATACGTTCCTCCCCGCCTCCCCGTCCCCATAGTTCAAAAGCTCCCTCACCTCAAACTCGTGGGGCACAAACATATTATCCACCATCCCTAAAGGCCGACCATTCAGCTCGATTTCGGCAACTGTATCGAGTCCTTCAAAACAAAGATAGACAACTCCATCTGGTAGGGATTCTAAGAAGAACACTCCCTCATATTCCCAATCGCGCTCGTCTACCCACTGCACGCTGCGTTCCTGGAGATCGATATAGGGGTGCGGTATCGCCTTCTGCCGCAACAGGTCTAGGTGTACAAACCCCGGCACCGATGCCGGCAGCCAATCAAGCTGTGTGGACGGAGAAACATTCGGACGAGGAACCTCGCGAAAACGCCATATCGCTCCGGCTCCGGTAACCAGTGAGCGCGAATGCACCCCCACAACACGATCTACAGCAGGCACCATCCTCTCCTTTTCGAACTCCTCTCTGGCTCACGCGGTACTGAGACAGAATACCCTGTCAGCCCTGACAAATTATACCAAAAACAGAAGGTCGTCCCCCTGAAACGAGGGACGACCAACTTAAAAAAAACAGGACGACCTCTTCTACGACGCAAGCCGACCAGCATTACGTCGCACCTACATCCCAACACTTTCTAGGAGGAACGGTTAGCCAACGGGCATAAACAGGTGATAAGGGACTAACCCAGACGCTGCCCCCCCTTGCGTCTCATCCCATATCGAGGAGAGGGTGCATACCAGTCCGCCACTGTGGGTGCCGTCCGCAAAAGCATCTGTAGCGACTGTAAAAGGGCACGACGCCTCGCCTGAGGAAGTTGCGCCAAGGCTGCTTCGGCACGTTGTACACGCAAAGCTCTGCGCTCCTCCATCAGTTGTCGCCCCTTTTCCGACAGCTGCAGCATGCGCGTGCGCTTGTCCTGGTTCCCTACCATCCGTACCACGAGTCCGGCCTGCTCCAAACGATCTGCAAGCTGTGTAACCGCACTTACCGTGATGCCCATCTCCTCGCTTAACGACGAAAGGTTTCGAGGGCCGTACTGCAGCAGCGTGCACATCCGCAACTGGGCAAGCGGCATCTCACTGGTGGGATGATCCAGAGATAGCGCGTAAAGCCAGCGCACGAGATAAGGCAGCAGCTCTTCTAGTCGCTCCGCCTGCTCCCGCAACGACAGATCGTCACTTTGAGGAGCTAATGCAGACAACTCCTGCGCCGTTACCGGCGATCGCTCCCACTCCTCAATGTCGCCCATGAAATGCTTCACTCGAGACATGATCCAGGTACCTACCTATAAACGAGTTTGAATTTGCTTTGCATGGATAGCAGCATCCACACTTTTAATTCCTCGAACGAACCTACCACACGTCTGTTCGTTTGAGTTCTTTTCTAGTATACCAGATCGCATTTTATTTTGCAAGTCGTTCTCAAAAATTTATACTTAGGCCACATTATATCCTTCTCCCGCACATGAGATTAATGTAATAAACCCATCCTTCGTAAGGAGCGTAAAGTCACCTCCTCCAACGACTGCTCGGAAGAGATGCGCAGATAATCTGCACCATATCGGCGACAATAGGCGGCAATCTCCCCGCAAAAACTATCTAACGTTTGCCGGTAACGCTGCAAAAGTTGAGGCGTTATGCTGAGTTCGCGGTTTTCACTTGTTTCGCTATCAATAATTCTCAAGTCCCCCCTTAACACAGGCTCTATTTCGTCAGGAGCCAGCAGGTGTAACACGGTTACCTGAAAACCTCTGGCAAACAGCGATTTCAAGCCATCACGCCAGTGTGGGTCGAAAAAGTCGGAAATGACCATAGCCAGCCCCCTACTTCGCGTCCCAGCAGCAAAGCGATGAAGGGCTACCGCAAAGTCGGTTCGCTCCGCAGCCTCCAACTGGCGCAGATAGGCAAAAAGGGGCGCGATCCCAACCCTTCCCCGCTGAACAGGCAAAGGTTTCTCCAGTGAGGATGAATAGGGCTGAACGACCACTCTATCGTAATTAACAAGCCCGATGTATCCTACTGCTGCCGCAAGCCGTCTGGCATAGTCTATTTTGCGTGGCTCTCCGAACCCCATTGAACGACTACTATCCACCAACAACGCCAGGAAGAGGTCTTCCTCTTCGACAAATAGCTTAAGATAGAAACGCTCGCTTCTAGCCGCCATATTCCAATCCACATAACGCAGATCATCACCTGGGATATACTCGCGATAATCGGTGAACTCCACGCTGCTCCCACGACGTGTGGAACGTTTCTCGCCCTTCATCTGGCCCGGAAACGGTTTCCTACACACCAAGGATAGTTGCTCAAGCTTTCTTAGAAAAGCGGGATCAAGCAGTTGGGCTTCGGTCGGCATGACTGTGTCCTCTTATCTATTTCTTTGATAGTCGGCTCTTTACTGCCAGCAAATCGCGTATCTCTAACTCAAGCTTAGTGGGGTCAATTTGCCCCACAATACGCGCTCTCAACCTGCCGGCTTTGTCGAAAACGTAAGTCCGAGGTATAGCCCCGTCCATCTTCGGATCATAGGGCTTTAAAAACTGTAGTGCGTCGTTGGTGGAAGCGATATAGGCAGACATCGGTGCACGGTGCTTTTTTAAGAAAGCGACAACTTGCTTCTTATCGCTAGGCTGATCCACCGATACCGCTATCAAGCGCAGTCCGTGAGATGTATACTTTTTGGCCAGTGCCACAAGCTCTGGGAATTCGGCGACGCACGGACCACACCATGTAGCCCAAAAGTTGATCAACACCACATGCCCGTGTAGGGCATGCAGCTCTTCCCGCAAAGCTTTCGGCGTCCCAGCCTTCACAACTATCGCCTGATTTGCAACTCTCGCATGCGGATGCTTAGGCGGGCTGGCGCTCGCCGCAGGTCCCCCATAGAGCGCGGTTAAGAGGCTTGTGAAACAGACTAAAAATTTTTTCACCTGTCATACCCCCTTGCCTTAAACTTTTGACTTCTCATACGCAAATCTCATCTAGCCCATCGTCACCGCACATACCAAAGAGCGAGGTGCGGACTCCTGCCTTCCTAAAGAAACTTCCCTCTAGCCTTGATCTCCCAAACATCCTCCACCTCCTCTCCCTTCACCACATACATGCGCTCGTGCAGATTCACACAAGTGCAGGCATGGTTCGGCACAATTCTCACCTTATCTCCCACCCGTAATCGGGTGCCTCCTTCGGCCTGCAAATGCCCATGCTCCTCACTTGCTGCCACAAAACGCAGAGAGGGGTCTTCCAAAATCTCCCCCATCGTCTGATCGGCAAACGGCTTATCACCGGCCAAGGCTTTGGTGCCAGCATCCACAATAACCCGGCCATCCGGTCGAACGCTTGTCACCGTTGCCAGCACCGCTAGGGCACAACTCTCATGTGGCGCTCCCCGCGCCACCTGCATGCGATCATTAAAAACGTAAACCCCGCACCGCAACTCATCAAGCCCCGGAATCGGAGCGGTAAACCGCGCCCCCGGAGTGGAACCGACACTGACAACAGAAATTGGAATCCCTTGTCTTACGAGACTTTCTCTTAGATCGATCAACTCCTCTGCCATCTTCGCGATCGCAGAAGCGCGTTCTTGATCGCTGTTTGCCTGGTAGAGATGTCCCTCGTAAGTAAAAAGGCCGTCCAATTCCAGATTCGACAGCCGCGCGAGGGCATGTGCCACCTCCATCGCCTCGTCCTTTGTGCGAACGCCGGCCCGATGCAAGCCCGTATCTACCTCTAACCGCACACCGATGCGAACGCGCGCACGCTTAGCTGCCTCATTCAGAGGAACGGCTACCTCCAGGCTATCCACCCCAACCCGAACCTTGCAGTTGCGTGCAAGCCTTACTAAGCGTTCTAACTTGTGCTCTCCTACAACTTGGTTAGCAATAAATAGTTCCGTGCACCCTGCTTCGGCGAAAACCTCCGCTTCACCTAACTTCGCAACGGTCAAACCTACCGCCCCGGCGGCAAGCTGCATATGGGCGATCTCCGGTGTTTTATGGGTCTTCGCATGGGGTCGCAACATCTTGCCATGACAACGAGTTAGCTCTGCCATGTTACGGATGTTGGCCTCCAACCGCTCGCGATCAACAAGCAGCGCAGGTGTATCAAGCGCGTGATATTTCAACTGCCACTCCTCTAGTGACTTCTTTTTTTACTTAATTTCTCCATTCTATCCACATCTCCTTCTTTGAAACCTCCGTTGTGCTTCCATACGTACTCCGAAATGAAGAGGGTTCAAATGGTATCCTTATGCTTAAGTTTAACAAGAGCCTTGCCGAAACTTCTCAATGAGGAGAGTTTCTCATGCTAACCCGTACCCTTCTACTGCAAATGGCCCAAAATCGTGGCCTCGAAACTTTCGCCCGCAAAAACTCCCTTGCAGTCCGCATCGCTCGGCGTTTCATTGCCGGGGAGACCCTTGAAGAGATCGTAGAACCCGTCCGTGCACTGAATCAGGCCGGTATGACCGCTACCCTCGATTATCTTGGCGAAAGCATCACCTCCCCAAAAGAGGTTGAACAGGTTGTTACCACTTACTTCAATCTCATGAGCCTCATCCGCCGAGAACAGTTGAAAGCAAGCATCTCGCTTAAACTCACTTCGCTTGGCCTCGATATTGACCCCGATCTTGCACAACGAAACCTCGACACCCTGGTGAAGGCAGCACTGCCCGACCTATTCATTCGTATAGACATGGAAGGCTCTGCCTATACGCAAAAAACTCTCGACATTTTCTACACGATACTCAAAAAACGACCGGAATATCAGAACCATCTCGGTGTCGTCATTCAGGCCTATCTCTATCGCAGCGAGGCAGACATCGAGGAGTTGATTCGCCTTAAAGCACGTGTCCGATTGTGCAAAGGGGCCTATAAAGAGCCACCCGCCATCGCCTTTCAGAAACCGGACGACATCCGTGCTAACTACCTCAAACTTATGCAACGTCTTCTGCTCGAGGGGAACTACCCGGCCCTAGCCACACACGACCTGCAACTAATCACCGCGGCGAAACTTTTTGCCAAAGAGCATAACATCTCGAAAGACCGATTTGAATTCCAGATGCTCTACGGTGTTCGACGCCCTCTCCAACAGCAGATCGCAAAGGAAGGTTACAACATTCGCATCTACACCCCCTTTGGCGATCATTGGTACCCCTACACAATGCGCCGACTGGCCGAACGTCCTGCCAACCTCTGGTTTGCCCTACAAAGCTTTTTGCGAAGATAGAGCCTGATCTAACGTATAAAACTGAGGACGGGCCGACTGAACTTATTGGACTTTCAATCGGTCAATATCAGTAGAATGCAGCCAATAGGATAAGTCGGTGACCGCAGTGTACAAACAGCCCCCTTCTGGGGATGAAAAGTCTATCATGAAGAAATGCACAGGAGACACCGGAGAACCGGTGTTGCAGATGATTACAGCTGCTGAGAAATCTAGCCGCCCAACCCCACAGTTCACCAATGTCGCCGATATCTATGAACTGGTAGCTACTGCGATAGATGACGTCGTGAGCCTTCACACACTTAATGGAGCCTTCCTGTTCGTTAGTCCTTCAGTCCAGAAAGTCCTTGGCTACCTTCCTTCTGAACTTATGCATAGCGCTATTACCGACCTTGCGCACCCCTCCGATCTCAAACGTCTGCGTCCCCTTGCGTTGATGCAGCAGAGCCGTAATAAAACGCGTACGATCGTTTGGCGATGCCGTCATAAGGACGGGCACTTCCTTTACCTAGAAACAAAGGCTACACTTCTTGTAGACAACGAGGGACGTCCCGAGGCCATCCTTTGCGCCTCCCGTGATGTAACCGAGCGCGAGAATCTCTTAGCTAAACTTAACGCTAGCCGAAAAGAGCTGACCCGCCAAAAGCGCGAACTGGAACGCGTGAATGCTCGGCTTTCTACCCTAGCTACTATAGACGGCCTTACGGGCTTAAAAAACCATCGTGTCTTTCAGGAACAACTCGAGATCGAGTTCCGCCGAGCAAGGCGCTATCAACTGCCGCTCTCCCTGCTCATGCTCGATGTTGACCACTTTAAACTTTATAACGACACCTATGGCCATCTCGCCGGGGATGAAGTCCTTCAGCATGTGGCACGCCTGCTGACTTTAGTGGCGCGACAGACAGATTTCGTCTGCCGGTATGGTGGTGAAGAGTTTGCCGTCATCTTACCTAACACCCCTGCCGATGGAGCTTTAGCACTCGCAGAAAGGTACCGCACCACGATCGCTTCGGAGAATTGGGCTTTTCGGCCCATCACCATCAGCATCGGCGTGGCCTCCCTTACGCCGGAGATCCAGCATCGCGCTGAACTCATAGAAAAAGCGGATCGCGCGCTCTATCACTCCAAGCAGAACGGACGCAACCGTATTACCCACATTCGCGAATTAGAAGCGCTGCTGCAAGCCGCCAGCTAATCCTACAAACGGCACTCCTCTCCGTTCTCTACATTGACCTCCTCAGAAAATGTGTGCTATACTTTCAACATGAGGTCAACGTGTCCCTATAATACTATCCTCTTCACTCTCATAACCTGCGTTTCTACTGCCTTTGTACACCGATTCCAGAAACAACAATCTTCGGAGAACTAACAACTTATGACGTCGCCATCCTCCTTTGATGCCGATGTAGTCGTGATCGGCTCCGGCCCAGGGGGCTACGTTTGCGCCATTCGTGCCGCTCAACTTGGTGCCCGAACCGTCTGCATTGAAAAAGAAGACGCCGAATGGGGTGGAACCTGCCTTAACTGGGGCTGTATCCCAACCAAAACCATGATCGCTAGCGTCGAGCGACTGCATCACGTTAGGCAGGCCGACGTTATGGGGGTGCAGATTCAGGGTACCATCGCCTTCAATTTCGATGTGATGATGCAACGCAAACAAAAGGTCGTTACCACGCTCCGCAAAGGAGTGCAATCTCTCCTTAAAAGCAATCACGTGCGAAGCATCATCGGTACAGGCCGCTTCAAAGATGCCCATACTATCGAAATTACCAAACCCGATGGCTCCACAGAGATCGTTACAACCCAAAACACAATCATTGCCACCGGCTCAGAGCCGATCTTCCCTCCTATTCCCGGCCTCGAACGGAATCCCAAAGACAAGCGAGGGGAAAGCAGTAACGGCATCTGGACAAGCGATGAAGCGGTTTCCGCCAAAGAATGCCCAAAACGCATGGTCATTCTCGGAGCGGGTGCTGTAGGGCTTGAGTTCGCCTATACCTTCCGTGGACTTGGTGCGGATGTAACCGTTGTAGAAATAGCTCCCGAAATCCTTCCTACCGGTGATAGAGAGATCGCCGCAGAGCTTCGAAAGGCATTGACCCGACAGGGTATCACTTTCCATATCAACTCAAAAGTAACCGCCGTTCAACACAAACGTTCCTCCCGCTTGGTCACCATCGAAGACGGGAACGGCAAGCAGATGGAAATAGAAACCGATGTCGTTCTCGTGGGCACCGGACGGCGCCCCCGCATAGCAGACCTCGGCCTTGAAACCATCGGAGTTCAAACGGTCACCGACGGCCCTCTCTCGCGCCGTGGCATCGTGGTGGACGAGTACCTGCAGACCAATGTGCCCCATGTCTACGCCATCGGAGATGTAACGGGCAAGCAACTTCTCGCCCACCTCGCCTCACATATGGGCATCGTGGCTGCCGAAAATGCAATGGGGCACAGGGTTAAAATGGACTACCGTGCCGTTCCTGCCCCCATTTTCACCTCACCCGAAGTGGCATCCGTAGGCCTCACCGAAGAGGAGGCACGCGACAAAGGATACGATGTGGTTATCGGCCGTTTTCCGTTTCGTCCCCTTGGCCGTGCCATGGCTATCAACGAACAAGAAGGCATGATCAAGGTGGTCTCGGAAAGAAAATACGGCGAGGTACTCGGCGTGCATATCGTTGGCCCTTATGCCACGGAGCTGATTCACGAGGCCGTAGTCGCCATCAAGCTTGAGTCGACTGTCGAGGAGCTAATGTCTACTATTCATGCGCATCCAACGCTTTCCGAAGCCATGGGCGAAGCGGCCCTAGATACCCAAGGGATTGCCATTCATAAACTGAGACCCTAGCCCAATGCAACGTCGTCACTTACTCGCCGTGGCCTTACTTCTGCTCGGTGCCGCCCTCGCCACTGGGTGTGCGAAGGCGCCAACCGCGCCCAAAATCGCCGCCCTGGTGCTCGATGTCGGTGGGCCTGATGATCGCTCCTTCAACCAGAGCGCCATCAACGGCCTTAAGTGCGCCCAACAGAAGCTGCACCTCGCACCAGACTCTCTGAAATGGGTCGAATCCCACAGCCCCTCCGATTACCAAACTAATCTTACCAACATGGCCCGTCAAGGTTATAAAGTGGTTTTTGCCGTAGGCTACGCCATGGAAGATGCCCTTAAACAGGTGGCTCCCCAGTTTCCTAACACGAAATTCGCCATCATAGATGACCCCGGTCCTAATCTCCCTAACTGCGCCGGCCTCGTTTTTAAAGAACAAGAAGGCTCCTTCCTTGCCGGTTTCCTGGCCGCTTCCATGAGTAAAACAAAGAAAATCGGTTTTGTGGGTGGGCAACAAATCCCTCTCATCGAGAAGTTTGAAGCGGGCTATCGGGCCGGGGCGGAGACTGCAGACCCCTCGGTGAAAGTCACTGCAACCTACACCGGCGATTGGAACGATGTGCTCAAAGGGCGTAGTCAGGCCGAACAGCAGTTTGCTGCCGGAGACGATATTATCTATCATGCCGCAGGAAAAGCGGGATTAGGCGTTATCGAGGCGGCCAAGGCGCGAGGGCCGGGCTATTTTGCTATTGGAGTTGACCAGGATCAGGACTATCTTGCCCCAGGCCGCGTTCTTACCAGCATGGTCAAGCACGTAGACCGGGCGGTTTGTGATACCATCCAACGTGTCGTAGACAACCGCTTCACCCCCGGTGAGCATATCTACGGACTGAAAGAGGGTGGCGTCGGACTAAGTGAGATGCGGTATACGAAACAGCTTATTCCACCTGCTGTTCTGAAAAAATTGGCGGTCATTCAGCAGATGATCATTGAAGGCAAAATCGTCCCCCCCACCTCGCTCGCACAGTTAAAAACTTTTCATCCGCCTCACATTCCCTGAAGCTTTCTCTCTCCTGCAACGCATGCCCAGATATAACACCTCAAGGCTTCGTACGCTCTTGTCCGTAGCAACATCTTGCCCTACTGTTGAAAGCTCAGCTTCGCAACCTCCGCAGCGATGATTTTCGCAAGAGCATCGAACTGTTCAACATCCAAATCCAGTTCGGCCACTACAGCTTCATCAAATCCTGCGTCAGCCTCGCCAAGAATGCAGGTTATCCCGGCACGATGCGCCAAAGCGTTGCCCATATGAACGAGCAAGGCAAGCGTATCAGGTTCCTGCCCGTATGACATCGGGTCATGATGATTCCCTATAGCCTCATGATACACAGCCGGCAGCTGCCAACGGCCTGCAACCAACCTCCCACACTCTTGATGCGTAAACTGCATGATGGCATACTCCGCCTGAAATTGAGTTAAGTTTTCCGATTGCACCGTCTCATGAACCAGATTCATCTGTAATGGCAGAAACATGTAGAGCGCAGGTTTGCCTATGTCATGCAACAGCCCTGCAATGAAGGCCAGCTCGGGATCTGAGTAATGGATCATGGCTGCAAGTATCTTACAACTACAGGCCACCGCCAGCGAATGCTGCCAAAACGATTGCGAATCGAAGAGTTTGTGAAGGCGCCTTCCGTTGAGAGAACAATGGAAAGCGGCCGTAATACAGATGGAGCGCACGGTGTTGATCCCAAGTCGCGCGATCGCCTGCGACAAATTGGTCAGGCTTCCATCACCGCCATAATAAGCAGAGTTGGCCGCTCGCAGAATATTTGCGGCTAACGCGGGATCACGTAGGATAATACGTTCATATTCGCGAATATTTGTATGGTGATCGGCCATCCCCATGATCTCGCTCGCTGCGCTCGACAGCAAAGGCAGGGATGGCGTGCGTGCAATCCGTATTTCGAGTTGAGAAAGCTCCATGTTTCAAACCCTATACCGACTTTGTGATCTATTTTCGGCACTTTTGTGCTACCGAATGAGACCTTTTTTACTTAAACTCCTGTGCTGTTTTCTGCCACTTGCCCAATCTCAGCACGCCCTCTGCCTCCCGCTCACATCTCCATCCTACTGCATCATGAGGCGGCTCTTAGGTAGCTCCTCCCTATTAATCTATCAAACAGCCACCCTAAAAGAACTTGGGAAATTAGTTCCTCTCGATAAAACGACATCCATTTTTAACCCCCACGATCGGCAGATGTATCATTTTGAACTTTTGGGCTACACGGCCCCCTTTGAAGACAACTCACTCCGCTTCCGCATCTATGCTCCTGACACCTCGGATGCCGAGCTTGCGGACAAAGTAGGTCGTTTTTACCTGTTTCTCTACCATGAGGTACACCAACATCTCCATTTCGATCATCCAGCCCAACAACCGGTTTCTGTTTGGCTCTCCCCAACAAACTATGCAAATGCCGACGTTGGCGGGGAACAGTTCCGAGATCAAATTTACATTTACAATATCTACGCCAAACGCTCTTCTATCGAATGGTGCCGCGAGCTGGCTCATGAATATGGCCACTACATTCTTCCCGGAGTAACCGGCTACACAGCCCCAGAACCGTGGGCAAACGGCGTGCTTGGCGAGCGACTCTTTCTCTACTGGCTCTCGCGTGATATGATAAATGGCGAAATACCTTCGTCTGGCCTCCCATTTTGTACTCGCGATGACCTCACAGCTTATCTCAATCTTCAAATCTTCCCGCTTATCTCTCGCATCGCGTTTGCTCCACGCTTTTCCTCCGCTTGGCTCTCACGCACGGATGCCGTAGGAATGGATAACTACACCGCTTTTTGTCTCTACATTGACGCCGTCTATGGAAGTCACACACTCCTCGAAGCGATGGCCTTTACCCAACCTTCGGCGAATAGTCCACTGGTCACTGCGCTCGATTTTATGAACGGCTTCTACAAAGCCATGCAGAATCTCTCCTCTATCACCATCTCAACGCCCCCAATCCCTCAATCGTTCCATCGCCTGTTGCTCTACCTGCCTGCAGGCCACTGGCACATATCGGGGAATACGGCATGGCAAGTTGCCGATCCGAAACTGGTCATCAAAAACCATCTCCTCCTCGTGCCGCAAGCGGGATGGTATGCAATTCGCTTCTCAGCCCCGCCCTCTTTAATCACCCTGACTCTCCCACGCCCATCGAGGTAAACTAAATGTATGCACTCTACTCAAGATTCATCCATAACGGCAGCGCCCCCTCTTCCTCGACAGGAGATTATGGCTAAGATAGTGACGACCAGACGCATTGCGCAGAATGCGTTTGAAATGGTCTTCCATGCTCCCTCGATCGCCCAGACGGCACAGGCCGGACAGTTTGTCGAAATCCTCTATGGACGAGACTACGCCCCTCTGCTCAGGAGACCTTTCAGCATCTATCGAGTAGACCGTCTACAAGAGACCTTCAGCATCCTGTTTCTTGCCCGCGGCTCTTTTACCTCCGGCCTTTCCGAAAAACGGAAAGGAAGTCTTGTCTCCATCATCGGCCCGCTGGGGCGCCCGTTTTATTGGGATGCCTCACAACCTAGACAGCATATCCTAATTGCTGGTGGCATTGGTGCTCCTCCCCTCTATTTCTTGGCCCAAACGCTCCACAATGAGCGCGCCTATCGGGAAGTTGGCGAGATTATAGTTCTTAACGGCGCCCGCACCCGTAGTCTATTGGTAGGTCTCATTGAATTTAGCCGACTCGAAGTCCATCTCTATGCCCTCACCGACGACGGAACCCACGGAGAAAAAGGGCTTGTTACCGATCGCTTGCGCACCCTTCTGGAACAGCCCTCTCAACTACCACGCAGCCTCTATGCTTGCGGGCCTACCCCTATGCTGAAAGCCGTGGCAGCCATCGCATATGAATTCAATGTGCCTTGTCAGGTATCCGTTGAAACTTCAATGCCATGCGGTATCGGGTTTTGCAACGGATGCGTTGTCGCACAAAGTACGGCGCAAGGAACACATTATGTGCGTGCCTGCTGGGACGGCCCCGTCTTCGACGCAAACACGCTCGTTTGGTAGCCTATACCCTTAGATGCCGGAGAATTGTAGATATGAGCCAGGAATATCGTGGAACCGTTTTTGTTGAAATAAAGGAGCAGCAACTTATTCCTTCAGAATCGGATGGTTGGGTCTCACCGCAAATACAACTGCCCCTGCTTGCCGACCAGCTTATTCTCTCTTGGAACGTCATTATGCCGCTGCAAACCGGCATCACCTTAGAAATCCGCGCCTTTTGCCACGACCATTGGACATCCTACTACACCGTCGCCCACTGGACACAAAGCCCTCAGCGCTTTCCGCGGCAGAGCGTTGCCGGCCAATACGATAGCGATGGAACTATGGATACGGATATCCTGCGTCTCAACAGACCGGCTTCAAAAGCCCAACTTCGCCTCACCTACCGAGGAGTAACCCCACCACACTGGACTTTTCTCGCGCTGTGCGCCACCGATACGCAGGCTTCCTTCAACGAACTACCGCCCTGTTCAGAGGCTTGGGGTCAGGAACTGGTCGTGCCAGCAAAAACACAGCTTGGTTGGGAAGAGGGCGCTGGATGGTGTAGCCCAACCAGTACGGCCATGGTGCTGGCCCATTGGGCACACAAACTGCAACGCCCCGACCTCGTTTATGAGGTTCCGGAAGTGGCCGCAGCCGTTTACGACCCTACATGGCATGGAACCGGCAACTGGCCGTTTAATACCGCCTTTGCCGGGGCACACGCCGGAATCCGTGCCTACGTATCCCGCTTTAGCGATATCTATGAGCTTGAACAGTGGATTCTTGCCGGCGTTCCCCCCATCGTTTCCGTTTCCTACGATCTTCTTAAAGGAAAACCGGAAGCCCACGATGCTGGTCATCTTATGGTATGCATCGGCTTTACAAAAACAGGAGACCCTATCTTCAACGATCCCTACTATCGCCCAGAGCAGGGCGAAATGTGTCGGCGAGTTTTTCCTCGTTCGAACTTCCTAAGGGCTTGGAACCACTCTCACAAAACGGTCTACCTGATCTATCCTCAAGACCATCCTATTCCTGAAGATCGTCTACATCATTGGGCATCCCCAAACACCGGCTAGATCAAGCGCCTATTCATCGCCAAAGGCCCTGTGCATAACGCTTCGCGTGGCAGCGCCAACCGTACGCAATCGCTCTTCATCCGAAGCCAGATAGGCCAATTCGGCTTTGAAAGGCTCCGGGGTTACCGGCCCGTCGTATCCAATATGTCGCAGGGCACGCAGAAAGTTGGCGATATCAATAACTCCGGTCTCTCCAGGGAGCGCACGTCGGTTGTCAATCTGTTCTTCACGGGGTATTCCGTCCGGCGCATCGTTGATATGTACATAGACCACATCCTTTTTGTGTAGCTTTCGTATCCCCTCAACGGTTCCTCCAGAGGTATACCAATGCCAACTATCTAACAGCAACCCCACGTTCGGCCCAATGGCTGCGGCCAACTCAAGCATCTTCTCCATCGTGTAAATGAAAGGATAAAGATGATTCCTTCGTGAAGTTGCCGGGCCGATGAACTCCAACCCTAAATGACACCCCGCCTCTGCCAAAATCTGAGCGATGGGCTTGAATCTCTCCACATGAAACCGCCAGTTCTCCTCAAAGGTCAGCACATCCGATGCGGGCGGCACCCATGTAGCCGTACGATGACAACCAATGGCGGCAGCAGCTTTTGCTAAGCGCGGGAGCTGCGCCAAGCCTTCCCGCCATTTTGTCTCCTCACCACGCCAGTCCACCGGCAATCCGAATGCGCCGGGGCGGATGGCAGCATGAGCAAACAGGCTTTTAACATAATCTGCTCCCTGCTTTTCCACAAGGTCGGCCACCTCAAAGGGGTTAAACTCCACCCCCTCAAACCCGCCGATCCGCGCGGCTTCGATGGCCTCCTTCAAATTGGTAACGCGAACTCCGATAGCCCCCGGAGATAAACAGGTGAACATCTCTCTCTTAACCTCCCTTTGCTCTATTTGGTGGCGCACAAAAAAGCGTTAAACCTGCTACCTTGACCCGTATTTTGTAGAGGGAATTGGTGCCAGGATCGGTTATATAAAGCGTTCGCATATCCCTACCCGCGAACTCTAGATTCGTCGGCCCCTCATCCCCCTCCCCACGGTTCACCGGTAACTGAACTCTACGGACGATCTGCCCCTTTCCGTCTACCTCTAACACCCGATGCTGCCCATAATGGGCGATCCATAAATGCCCTTGCTTGTCTATAGCCATCCCATCCGGGTGCCCGGGGCCATCTGCATCAAGCGTGGCAAACACTTCCGGTAAGCTGAGATGTCCATCCTTGAGAACACGGAAACGAATAATTCTGTTTAAATTATCCTCACAAACATAAAGCCATTTGCCATCCCCGCTAAACGCTATACCGTTAGGAAAAGCTAGCCCATCGGCTACCTTTATCGCCTTGCGAGCTACAATGTCTACCCGATAGATAGCTCCTATGCGGTGCGAAGCATCGGAGCCAGTGGGGTCAGTAAAGTAAAGATATCCCTTAGGGTCAAAAGCGAGGTCGTTTGGTCCACGGAAAGATTGCCCATCACAGCGGTCCACCACAAGCTCTTGGTGTCCATCTGGATAGATGCGTATAATGGCATTTCTTTCAAAATCGCACACGAAAAGAGAACCATCCCTAAAGAAGGTCATACCGTTCGTCTTGAGGAATGTGAATGGCTTATCTCCCTGGTGGTTCGCCCGATAGACGATCTCTACCCGCCCATCGGGCCCTACTTTGGTAACGTAATCCGCAGCACAGTTTGAACAGTAAATATTTCCCCGTCCATCATAAGCGGGTCCCTCAGGAAACCTAAAACCGGACGCTACAAGCACTAAGTCCGGATCGCCAGGAACGACAGTCTCTTGAACGTCTACAGCGTTTGCAGAGGTATAGCAGAAGATACTAAGGCCTATTGTCAGCCATACCCCACCCACGCCACTCTTTCCCCGCAAAACGAGCATGATGCAGTTCCCTTCTCGAAAACGTATTTATATTTCAGCGAGAACCGCAGATATTCCTGCAACCCACAAGTTGAAAGCTCTCTATGGAACAAGAAGATACTATCGTTGCTATTGCCACAGCTCTGGGCGAATCGGCCATCGCCATCGTCCGACTCTCTGGCACAACGGCTACATCTATTGCTCAGAAAGTTTTCCGCGGAAAGCGTAAGGAGGATATTACCCTCCTTCCAGGCTATACGGTTCGCTTCGGTCACTTTGTTGATCTACACGGCGAGACCATAGATCAGGGACTGCTTACCCTCTTTCGCTCCCCTCACTCCTACACCGGCGAAGATATGGTGGAACTGTCCTGTCATGGAGGACGTGCCATTGTTAGTCGCCTCCTGGAAACACTGATTCAGCATGGTGCCCGTTTGGCTGAACCCGGTGAATTTACTCAACGAGCCTTTTTCAATGGCAAACTGGACTTAGCCCAGGCAGAAGCGGTGGCCGATCTCGTTAAGGCGAAAACGGAACGTGCACGTCGGGCGGCGCTTAATCAACTTGAAGGCAAGCTGTCAAAAGTTATTCACCGTTTGCGTTCCGACATCATCGGCGCTTTAGCAGCCGTTGAGGTAACCATTGACTATAGCGATGAGGTAGGAGAGCTTGATTATTCGGAACTTGAGGTACGTTTAGCCCATATCTGCCAACAAGCTCTCTGTCTTGCCAACACCGCGCGCTACGGACGGATTCTACGAGAAGGCATGCGCGTGGCCCTTATCGGTCCTCCGAACGCAGGCAAATCTTCCCTCTTGAACCAACTGCTCCAAACGGAACGTGCCATCGTAACTCCTATCCCAGGCACAACACGAGACCTCATAGAGGAATCGCTATCCATTAACGGTATCCCGATCGTGCTTACCGACACGGCAGGACTTAGAGTCACTGCCGATCCCGTCGAGCGCATTGGGGTAGACCTTGCCCTAAAAACTGCCGAGCAGGCCGATCTTCTGCTCTTTATCGTAGATGTATCCGACCTATCCTCCCTGAATACTCTCTCTCCATTTCCTGCCGTAGAGAGCAAAGACCGACCAACCCTCTTTTTACTTAACAAAAAAGACCTCGTCACTAACGACACACTTGAACAAGCGGCCAACCTGGTGCACCAAAAGTTTCCTTATGTCACCGATATTATCCCGATCTCAGCCCTCACCGGAGAGAACATCGAACGGCTTCGAGACAAACTGCTACAGATAACGACCTCGAGTCTATATGGTGACACCGAAGAGGTTATGATCACTTCAACCCGTCATTCTCAAGCGCTTCAAGAGGCAGTTCATCACTTGCAAGAAGCTCTCGCCACAACACGTCAACAACTTCCTGGCGATTTCATTGCCTTAGACCTGCGAGAGGCTCTGAACGCCCTGGGTCAAATCACCGGCGAAACTGTAGACGATGAGATTATCCATCGCATTTTTCAAGACTTCTGCGTTGGCAAATAGCTCCACTCTCTATTGGCTTTCTCGACTACTATGCGGTAAAGTGTTATAACACACACCAAAGGGTGTATGGTTCTTATGTTTCCAAAGACACCACGAAAACTGAAAACCGCTATTCGCCTGCTCGGAAGCGAGAACTGGCAGGCGCATACTTGGGCCACCGAAGCGTTGCAACATGCCGACCATCTAGCCTATCCCCTACTTCTAGCAGCTGCATCGGCAACAACACCAAGCCCCCGTGCCATCTACGCCGCACTTATTCTCCATCAACTTGGCTACCCGGAAGGTGCTCAACATCTCATGCGGCTTATTGACCGCCCTTCTTTTCGTGAGAGCAGCTGCGCTCCTTTGCTCCGTCATGCCGTTTTGAAAACGGTGGGTACAACGCCCTTTCTTCAAAAACTGGACACAGCCCTCGTACAGCTCGAACAGCGCCCCGATCTTTCACGCCCGCTTGCCCACTTTCATCATAATGCGCAAATCCTCCTCTTTTTGCGATCGGAGTTACCCGTCTCCTTACTTCACCGAGCCCTCCTGGTACGTGCCATCGGAGGCGAAAATCTCTCCATCGTCCGCCTGGTTTTAGACGAAGCCGGTGAACCGAATTTGGAACACATCAGCCTTGTCCGAAGAGATTCTGCTGCCCTTCTCATCAGCTCGACCACACAAGAGCACGCCCTGCAAATATTTACAAACTGCCTACTTCACCCAAATCCCGCTGTGCAGCTCACCGCCATGTTTGGCCTTAAGCTCTTAAAGCTAGCCCATGCTATTAACGCGCTATACCCTATTGCCCATGATCCGTCTAGCCCCGTCCGTGAAGATGCGCAAAATCTCATCCGCTTTCTCAATCCACAAAAATCCGATCCCTTTGTGCTTCTTCGCCCTATAGATGCAGAAAGGTTTGCTCGCTCCTCCCTACTACGCGCCTCCAAAACGCAGCAGTCCGAACTACTACGACCTCTTTTTCCCGCACAAAACCCATCCGAAAGGAGTACCCATTGAACCCAACCTACCGACTCTGTGCCATAGATCTCGACGATACCCTTCTGAATTCAAACCATGTCCTGTCCGATACAAATCGAAGAGCGGTGCAGCACGTTGCACAAAAAGGGGTTGCCATAATAATCGCTTCTGGGCGAATGCACGAAACCACCCTGCCAACCGTTCACACCCTAGGGCTTCAAACACCGGTTATTAGCTACAACGGTGCCATGATCCGTAACCCCGTTACCGGCGAGACCTGGCTCAACGAAACCCTCCCACCTGACCTGGCCGATGAAATAAGAGCCTTTGCAAGGGAAAACCACTTCCAGCTGAACTACTATCTCGACGATCACATCTACTCTGCCGAACGCACTCCTTGGATGGAGCTGTATCAACAACGAACAGGCGCCCAATTTGAAATTCTTCCGGACTTCTATGAGCGCCTTAAAGGAACCGCCCCTACCAAACTGATTATCGTGACCCATCCCGCCACCGTTCAAGAGCTGTTACCTGTTATGCAACAACGTTACCAGGGACGCCTTACTGTCATGCGTAGCAACGTTGAGTATCTTGAGTTTTTGCCACTAAACGCAAGCAAGGGAAAGGCCCTCGCTATCGTGGCCGAGCGACTCGGCATTCCCGCCGAACAGACGATCGCCATTGGGGACAGCTGGAACGATATCTCCATGTTACAATGGGCTGGTCTGGGCATCGCCGTCGCCAACGCTAAACCGGAAGTGAAAGCGGTGGCAAAACGCGTCGTGCCTTCCTGTGACCAAGACGGTGTGGCGGTCGCCCTAAAAGAGATATTCCAAACTGAGGATCACAAAGCATGAGCTACCTAAAGCCGATTGATGGCTCCAAAAAAATTCAACTACGCGATATAGACCCTTCCTATCATGCCGGTCTGGATAAAGACGAAGGGGAAAAACGCTCTGCCCAACTTCTGGCCGAACTCTCCGAACTCCAAGAACTGCTCTACGCAGCAAGTACCCATGCAGTTCTCATCGTACTGCAAGGGATAGATACAGCCGGTAAAGACGGAACCATTCGTCACGTTTTTTCGAGCGTTAGCCCCCAAAGCTGTCGCGTCGCCTCCTTCAAAGTACCGACTGCCGAAGAGGCAGCTCACGACTTTTTATGGCGGGTTCATAAACAAACGCCAGCAAAAGGTACAATGGTCATTTTTAATCGCTCACACTACGAGGACGTGCTCGTCGTTCGAGTTCACAAACTTGTGCCGGAAACGGTGTGGCGTGCACGCTACGAGCAGATAAACGCCTTCGAACAACTCCTGGCCACAAATAACACGATCATCCTCAAATTCCTACTCCACATCAGCAAAGAGGAGCAAGAACAGCGTCTGCGAGATCGCGAAAAAGACCCCACAAAAGCCTGGAAGCTCTCGGTCGCCGATTGGAAGGAACGGGCACTTTGGGACGATTACCAAAGCGCTTTTGAGGATGCTATAAACCGGTGCGCAACACCTTATGCTCCTTGGTACGTCGTACCTGCCAACCATAAGTGGTTTCGTAACCTGGCTATCGCCGAAACGTTGGTAGAAGCATTGCGCCCCTTGCGCAAAGAATGGGTAAAACAGTTGGAAGCTCGTGGACAAGAGGAACTTGCTCAGATTAAGGCTTTCCGAAAGGATCAAGATGCCTCCTAGTACGCGCACGCTATCTTTTTCAGAGTTCCGAACCTATCTCACCAATCTGCTTGAGGCGGATGCCCTCTTCGTCGGGGCTACACTCAAGGGTCAAGACGGTATCAACATCACCGATCCAAACGGCTCTGCCCTTGTCCAGCCGGTACGGATTAAAGAACAAAAGTACTTTCAGTTCGCCTATCATAACTTTCAAAAGGTAACGCACCGCAATCTGCCCCTTTTCGACGCAGTGGAGCATCTTATCGAACTGGTGCGCACATCAAACGGTCGGCTGAACATTCGTACCACTCAAAGCGATGAGCAGGTTATACTCCTACCGGAAGGCAAAGTGCGGCTCACCGTGCGCCCAACAAACCGTCGCCCGGCCCCATTAACTCATAACCGAGCCAAAAACTATATCTTACAAGAAGGTCACTATCTGCCGTTTCTGCATGCGCTTGGCATCATGACCCAATCCGGCCAGGTGATTCCCTCTCGCTACGACAAATTCCGCCAAATCAATCGTTTTCTTGAAATCGTTCACGACATCATCGAACACCTTCCTAAACAGGGGTCGCTGCATATTGTGGATTTTGGTGCAGGGAAGGCCTATCTTTCCTTTGCACTCTACCACTATTTTCATTCGGTTTTAGAGCGCGAAGTCTACCTGTATGGCGTCGAACAAAAACCCGAACTGGTTGCTTTCTGCCAACAACTCGCCGAAAAGCTGCGGTGGACAGGCCTATCGTTTGTTTGCAGTTCCATAGAGGCGTTTGAGTTAGATACCTCCATTGACCTCGCTGTTAGCCTTCATGCCTGCGATACCGCCACAGATGACGCCATCGCCAAAGCGGTGCATTGGAACGCAAAGGTCATCCTCGCTGCCCCCTGCTGTCAAAAGGAACTCTACCGACAGCTCAACGCTGAGGAGCTGCAACCCATGCTGCGTTATGGAGTGATCCGTGAACGCCTTACCGGACTGGTAACCGATACACTGCGCGCATCACGCCTAGAGGCTGCCGGCTATGCCGTACAGATTCTAGAGTTTATCGAAACGGAGCATACCCCGAAAAATCTGCTTATACGCGCCGTTCGATCGCCTCACATCAACCGTGAAAAAGCCATACAAAGCTACCAACAGCTGCGAGATTTCTGGCACGTTCGCCCACGCATCGAAAAAAACCTGCCCCTTCCCGATAAGCCTCCCACAGAGATAACGGCACCTTAGATCGCCGAATCACGTATAAGGTATACTAGAAAGTTGATTGTGCCGTGTTATGCCCGTCAACTCCATTTCTCTTAACCATCCATTACATGGCATCCTATCGTGAGGTCTAACGCGGAAACAACGCGGTGTGCCCCGCCCCGCCAATCTACCCTTGTGAGGAAATAGCAAAACAATGGCATTGCCTGGTTTCCTGAAAAGATTAATAGATAATAATGAGCGCGAGGTTGCGCGCTATTGGAAAGTCGTCGAACAGATTAATGCCCTCGAACCTGTTTATGAGAAATACACGAATGAGGAACTCCGCGCCAAAATTAACGAGTTCCGTCAACAGGTTCAGGAGGAGTATCGAGAAAAGCGCGCAGCCGCTGAACCTAGCTGGCGAAACCTTACCGATCAGCAGATACGTGAAGCCGATCGCAAAATCTACGATCCTATTCTTGACAAAATTCTCCCAGATGTGTTCGCCATCGTACGCGAAGCCTCTAAGCGAACCCTCGGCATGCGCCACTTTGATGTCCAATTGATCGGGGGAATGGTACTGCACGATGGTCGTATCGCGGAGATGAAAACAGGGGAAGGGAAAACCCTGGTTGCTACCCTACCACTGACACTGAATGCTCTACTCGGTAAAGGCGTTCATCTCGTTACCGTGAACGACTATCTCTCTCGCCGAGATGCCGTTTGGAACGGCCCCATCTATCATCTCCTTGGTCTGAGTGTTGGTATCATCCAAGGGCAATCCCCCGAAACTGGTGAAGAGGGCGGCTCTTTTCTCTACGATCCCGATTACGATGATCCCGACCCCCGCTACAAGTACTGCAGGCCCATAACCCGCGCAGAAGCTTACCTTTGCGACATCACCTATGGAACCAACAACGAGTTCGGCTTCGACTATCTGCGCGACAACATGGCCTTTAGTAAGGAAGAACTGCGTCAACGTGAACTCCACTATGCTATCGTGGATGAGGTGGACTCCATCCTGATAGACGAGGCACGCACCCCGCTTATCATTTCGGGCATGGTTCAGCAACCTACCGAAATGTACTACAAGATAGATAGCATTGTGCGCAAAATGCGCCGCGGTATTGACGACCCCAAACGGGACAAGGATAACCCTAATGCCGATAAGCATAATCCAAACATTCATTATGTGGTAGACGAGAAGCAAAAAACAGCAACTCTTACCGATGCCGGAGTCGCCTTTGTGGAGCGTGAGCTTGGAATTAAAAATCTTTCCGAACATCCAGAGATCATGCACTATCTCCAAGCGGCGCTGAAAGCCCATGGCGTTTTCCGAAAAGATATAGACTATGTGGTGAAAACCATCAATGAAGAGGATGGCCCCGAAATCATTATCGTGGACGAAAACACGGGCCGCCTCATGTTCGGACGGCGCTATTCCGACGGGCTTCATCAGGCCATTGAGGCCAAAGAGGGCGTGAAGGTAAAAAGCGAAAGCCAGACCTTGGCCACTATAACCTTCCAAAACTACTTCCGCCTCTACTCCAAACTCGCCGGAATGACGGGCACCGCCAAAACAGAGGAAGAGGAGTTTCGCAAGGTCTACGGTCTCGATGTGGTCGTTGTCCCCACGAACCGTCCCATGATCCGCATAGACCACCCTGATGTTATCTACAAGACCGAGGAGCATAAGCTGCGTGGCATCACGGCGGAGATTCTGCGAGTCTACTGCAAACAACAACCCATCCTCGTTGGCACACGCTCCATCGAGATGAGCGAGCGTGTCAGTCAGCGCATAAGCCCGTCCAATCTCTCCCTCCTGTGCATGATCGAGGTGGCCCGTGAAGCGCTCGAAAAGAACAAGACCATAGATCCCGAGAAAAAGCGCAGCTATGTCGCCCTACTGAACACCCCCCTACCGCAGCTTTCCATGGCGCGCCTCAAGCCTCTTCTAAAAGAGCTGGGGATTAACGAAGACCCTCTCTCGCCGGAAAACATGAATACCATTGCTCGGCTCTTTCAAATCGAGGATTCAGGCCTTGAACGCCTAGAAGAGGCGCTGACGCACGGCATCGGCCATAACATTCTGAACGCCAAATACCACGAAAAAGAGGCTCTCATCATCGCCGAGGCAGGCCGTAAAGGCGCCGTCACCATCGCAACCAACATGGCTGGGCGTGGGGTTGACATCCTGCTTGGCGGCAAGCATATCCATCAAGCCCTCCCCACCGTGGATGGCAGCCTCCGCTCGCTCACGCAGGCCGAAAAGCTGGCCGAGGCCGAACAGCCAGACAAGACCTCCGAAACCGCCCAAGAAGAGCAGAGCTATCGCCGATACGGAAATCCGGCCGTCCTCGAAGCGGTAACCACGGGTGCTCTCACGGATGAAGAACACAAACGCGCCGCCGATGAAGTACGCGCGCTAGGTGGCCTGTTCATACTTGGCACAGAACGCCATGAAAGCCGGCGAATAGATAACCAGTTGCGAGGCCGCGCCGGACGCCAAGGAGATCCTGGTGAAAGCCGCTTCTATGTCTCCCTTGAAGATGAACTTTGGCGTCTCTTCGGCGACCGGTTCAATTCACCGCTCCTCCGCGGATGGGAAGAGCATCTCCCAATGGATGCAAAAGTCTTCTCGAAGCTTATCGAGCGTACACAAAAGAAGGTCGAGGAGCACTATTTCGAGATTCGTAAGAACACGCTGAACTATGACGATGTCATGAACCGGCAGCGCGACGTCATCTACAAAGAGCGACGCCGCATCCTCGAGGGTGTCGACCTCAAAGAGACCATTCTCCACTACATCCGAACAAATATTGAGGATGCTGTATACGCCTACTGCTCGCCAGAGGCCCCTGCGGAAGAGTGGGACATCGAAACCCTCTATAACGAACTGAATGAATATTTCATGCTCTATCCCGAAATCACCGAAGAGCACCTTCGTGGTAAACGCCAGGAAGAGATGATCGAGCTAATCTACAACCACGTCGTTGGCGTGTACGAGGCGCGAGAAAAGGAGTTGGCCGAACTTCAGGGCGACCCGAATGCCATGCGCCAACTAGAGCGCTTCCTTGCGCTGCGAGCCATCAATGATCGCTGGATGGAGCACCTTGCGAACATGGATTATCTCCGTGAAGGTATCGGCCTTCGCGGCTATGAACAGATCGATCCCCTCCTCATCTATCAGAAAGAGGCCTTTGAGGAGTTCGAGCGCATGCAGCAGGCTATTCAAGACGACATCGTGCGAAATATCCTCCGTATCCAAGTAGTCGTCGAGCCACAACAGCCTACTTTCGCCCCGGCTGTACCCATTATTCCGCTGCCGGAAGAGCTTCCGAAACCTAAATATAGCGGCATCACCAACATCGCAGAAAACGCAACAGCCCGAAACGGCAACCTCCTCGCCACGAAAGACACCCCGCCACCGGGCTGGAAAGGTGGACGGAACGATCCTTGCTGGTGCGGAAGCGGCCTAAAATACAAAAAATGCCACGGTAAAAACGCCTAGGAGGAAAGCAACATGAGTGCAGAAGCGATGCCACAACCCCTACAGACCGGCGATAAGATCGTAGATTTTGAGCTGTCAGATGCCCACGGACGACTCTACTCCACCGCAGAACTGAGAAAGAAAGGGCTTCTGCTCCTCTTTATCTTTAAAGTTGGCTGCGGCACCTGCAAATACTCGGCCCCTTTCATTCAGAGACTACATCACCAATATGCAGAAGGCTCGAATGGTAAATTCACCGTTCTCGGTGTTTCCCAAGACGACGCGCCGGCCACCGAAGCCTTCGCTAAGGAGCATGGCGATCTCACTTTCCCCATTGTCCTCGATGTCAACCTCGATGTTGCCGAGTGGTACAACCTTATCGGGGTGCCGGACCTCTATCTTTTAGGCCCCGAAGAAACCATCCTTTATGCAATTCCCGGCCACTTCAACCAGGCCGGCTTTAATGAGCTTGCAAAACGCGCTGCCGAAGCGACCAATAAGCCCTACACGCCCATTGTCCTTCCAGAAGACGATGCCCCCTCCATAAAACCTGGCTGAGGCTCTAAGCGCCGCCCTAGGTCTGGGGCGTACGTTATCACTCTCGAAGAACACAGGAACTTTTTAGCGAGTTCCTGTGTTCTTGTTTATTATAAAATGCCCAAATACACCGACGGCCTACCCAAACTTTCAGTGGCCACCCGACACTAGATGACCTGTATTCAAAGGAGAAGATACTATGCGCCAACTTCGTGATCGCGTCTGCTCGTTTTGCACGGCTATCATCGGCATCGTTACCGGACTGGTCTTTGCCCTTCCCTCGTCCGCCCAGGTATCTGTGCTTACCCAGCATAACGATATCTATCGTTCCGGCGCAAACCTAAATGAAACCATCCTTAATACCTCAAACGTAAACGTCCAAAAATTTGGTAAGCTCTTCACGCGCCATGTGGATGCTGAAATTTACGCCCAACCCCTCTATGTACCCCACCTACTCATCCCAGGGAAAGGCATCCACAACGTCGTTTTTGTCGCAACAATGAATAATAGCGTCTATGCCTTCGATGCAGACGATCCCAACCAGTCAGCACCGCTTTGGCAAGACAATTTCGGCCCGCCTGTCCCCGCCTCCGACGTACAGTGCTGCTGTACCGATATCTCCGTCCGCGTTGGCATTCTCAGCACACCCGTCATTGACCCAAATACCAACCTTATGTACCTAGTTAGCCGCAACAAAAACCCGGATGGCACCTATCATCAATGGTTGCACGCACTAGACATTACCACCGGTCAAGAACGCTTGAACGGGCCTGTCGAAATCAAGGCCTCCTACGGCAACCTAACCTTCGATCCAAAGATTCAGAACCAACGCCCGGCCCTCCTCCTCTATCGGGGGGCCGTCTACATTTCATGGGCCTCTCACAACGATTGCGGCCCCTATCACGGCTGGATCGTCGCTTACGATGCCTCGAATCTGCATCAAATCGCTACCTACTGCGATACGCTAAACGGCACACAGGCAGGCATCTGGCAATCCGGTGAGGGGCCGACGGTTGGTCAAGATGGCAACATCTATATCATGACGGGTAACGGCACCTTCGATGCGAACACAGGCGGACCTGACCTAGGCTGTAGCTTCATTAAGCTTAGTCCTGCCATCCCCAATCAGGGTGGCCTTAAAGTGCTTGACTGGTTTACTCCCTATAATGTAGATAGCCTTAACGCCGCCGATCTCGATCTCGGCTCTTCCGGTGTACTCGTTATCCCCGGCACCCCTTACATTCTTGGCGGAGGGAAACAGGGCGTCTTCTACCTCCTGAACATCCATAACCTCGGCCACTTCAACCCAAGCGGGGATACACAGATCGTGCAGAGTTTTCAAGCCGGAAATGGGCATATTCACGGTTCACCCGTCTACTACAACAGCCCGGTGAACGGTCCGTGCGTCTATGTCTGGTCTGAAGAAGACTATCTGAAAGTCTTCGCCTTTAAAGGCACGTACTTCAATGCAACTCCCATCGCCTATAGCCCCAATCGCGTTCCAGATGGTATGCCCGGAGCCATGCTCTCCATCTCCGCAAATGGGCAAAAACCAGGTACCGCCATCATATGGGCTTCTCACCCCTACCAAGGTAACGCCAATAATGCCGTGGTGCCGGGCATTCTTCAAGCTTTCGATGCCAGCAGCATCTCGGTGGATAGCCAAGGTATCCCCCGTCTCAAGGAGCTGTGGAACAGTAGAATGAACGTCAACCGCGATGATATCGGCAAATTTGCTAAGTTTTGCTGCTCCACCATCGCCAATGGCAAAGTCTACATGGCCAGCTTTGGTGCACCGAACGATCCCATCGGAGCCGGACAACTCGTTGTCTATGGCCTTCTTGACTCCGTCCGCCCTACAGCCCCCTCCTCCCTCACAGCCTCGATAGGCGATCAGCAACTCGCCCTCTCTTGGACACCCGTCTCCAATGCAGATAGCTATAACATCTATCGAGGCACCGCACCCGGGCAGGAAACGCTCTACAAACAAAATGTCTCGCAAAACTATTTCACCGATACCGGTCTTCAAGATGGTATTCTCTACTACTATCGCGTCACCGCACAGAACAACGGTGGTGAAAGCCCGCCTTCCAACGAAGTGGCCGCCAGCCCGCAGCTTGGACATGGAGGTACCAAAACACTCTCTCCCATCGCCGATGCCTATACGTGTGCAGGCATCTACGCAAATCAGAATTTTGGCGCAGCTCAAAATTTGAAGGTTAGCAACGATTCTCCAAACGACACCTGCTACACATTCCTCAAATTCGATCTCTCCGGCCTGGCCTCGCCTCTCAGCGGAGCCTTGCTTACTCTCTTTGGTTCCAGCCAAAACGGTAAGGCAACTCTTGTAACCGCCCAAGCCGTTTCGAGCAACGCATGGGGTGAGCGAACAATAACCTGGAATAATATGCCATCACTCCTCTATCCCTTTGCCAATGCGCGAATCTGGCCAAACGATCAATATTATCGCTGGGATGTTAGCCCCTACTTCTTAAAACAGGTGGCCGCCAACAGTAAACAGTTTTCCGTAGCTCTTACCCCCTATCGCGGTCTAACAGATGTCATGGCGAATTTCTACTCCCGTGAGGCTGGGGTCAAACCGCCGTTCCTTACCATCTGTAGCCCAGGTGGCCCCCCCGCGGCACCCACTGAGCTGGTGGCCAATGCAGACATCCTGCAAGTCAACCTCCAATGGGACGCCATCGGGGGAGCTTCTAGCTACAGCATCTATCGCGCCACCGCCTCAGGTGCCGAAACTCTCTACCAAACCGGTCTCACCTCCACCACTTTCTCCGACACAAATGTACAGGCAAATACAACCTACTACTATCGCGTTGCCGCCGTCAACAGTTTTGGCCAAAGCGTGCTCTCAAACGAGGCGAGCGCTAGCCCGCTTCCCAAAATACTACCGGACTATCCCACCGGCTTTAGCAGTTCAGGCAATATCGTTTTAAATGGTGGCGCCACCTTTGACGACACCCGTCTGCAGCTCACCAACAGCGCCACCTACTTTGAAGCGAGCAGCGCTTTCTTTAAATATCTGGTGGACGTACGGAAGTTTCACAACCACTTCACTTTCCAAATTCAGAACGCCCAAGCCGATGGTTTCACCTTCACCATTCAAAGCGATGGGCCGACCGCTATAGGTCTTGCAGGCGGGTCTTTAGGCTATGAAGGCATCAACAACAGCGTGGCGATAAAGTTCGATCTCTACAACAATAGCGGAGAAGGTACCGACTCGACAGGACTCTACACAGATGGAGCACCTCCTACCGTCCCGGCTATTGACCTCTCCAATACCGGTATCGATCTCCATAGCGGCCATATCTTTGCCGTAGATATGGTTTACGATGGCGCTACGCTTCAAGTCACCATACGCGATACCCAAACCTCTGCCACGGCCACACAGTCCTATCAAATAGATATTCCTAACACTATCGGAAGCCCCATTGGCTATGTGGGCTTTACCGGAGGAACGGGTGGGCTTACGGCTACCCAAGAGATACTTACATGGACTTACACTGTGCCATAAATGCCGAATCCATAATTCCTTGAGGAGGTGAATGAGAGATGCAAGAGTGGACGACGCCCGATTTCGAAGAGATCAGTGTCAACGCGGAGTGCTCTGCCTACGTACTATGTGAAGAGGACTAGCATGTAATCATAGATAAGGAAGCGATAGTTGCCTATAAGTCCTATCGCTTCCCTCTAAATCATTTCCACTTTCCAGCAGAACTATGCATGTACGACTTTTAGGAACCGCTGCAGGCGGCGGTTTTCCACAATGGAATTGCGCCTGTCCTAACTGCTCTGTGGCACGTTCTGATCCAGACACCGCCAAGCCACGCACACAATCTTCGGTGGCTGTAAGCGCCGATGGAGAGAACTGGTTTCTCTTGAACGCTTCGCCGGATATCACACACCAGATCGAAGCCTTTCCTGAGCTTTACCCCCGTCCGGCACGGCATACCCCCATTCAAGGGGTTTTGATCACGAACGCCGATCTCGACCATATCCTAGGTCTCTTCCTACTGCGCGAACACTCTCCACTGGTTCTCTATACCACCCCAACCACGCGCCAGACACTAACAGAAAGTCTCGCTCTCGAACGCATTCTCAACCCCTACACCCAGCTCGTATGGCGTCTTCTTCCTCACATCCCGCAACCGCTTTTATTGTCCAACGAGTCGCCATCCGGCCTTCTGATCCAGGCCATCTCCCTGCCTGGAAATCCTCCGCGCTACGGACATCAGGCAAGCAAGGCTTTAGAAGGGCATACCGTAGGCCTCTCTCTAACCGATATTCAAACCAGCGGACGCCTTCTCTATCTCCCCGACCTCCCATGCTGGCCAGAGTCGTTAACGGCAGAATGTGCACACTGCGGCCTCCTGCTCGTAGATGGAACCTTCTGGGACGAACAGGAGATGATCGCGTTAGGCTTTAGCACCCGAACCGCAACGCAAATCGGCCATCTTCCCATTTCGGGCCCGAGCGGTAGCCTTTCCCATCTCATGGAGCTTCACACTCGTTATAAGGTCTACGTGCACATCAATAACACAAATCCCATTCTTATCCCCCAATCCAAACAACGCCAACTCGTGGAATCGGCCGGATGCCTGGTAGGCGAAGATGGTATGGAGTTCATTCTCTGAAGACGGAGAAACAAAACATGGTGACAGAAGTTTGGGATAGAGACACATTCCTACAGCATTTACGCCAGATCGGTAAGGGCCGTTACCACCATCTCCATCCTTTTCATATCGCTATGAACGCTGGCCGACTCTCTCCAAGTCAGATTCGTGGCTGGATCGCCAACCGCTTCTACTATCAGCAGAACATACCCATCAAAGATGCTGCCATCCTCTCCAATTGCCCAAGGCCAGAAATCCGTCGCATCTGGATACATCGCATTTTGGATCATGATGGTCAAACCGAAGGGGAAGGTGGCATAGAAGCATGGCTTCGATTGGGAGAAGCTGCCGGTCTATCGCGTGATGATCTCTGGAGCCATCGCTACCTCCTACCAGGAGTACGCTTTGCCGTAGACGCCTACGTCAACTTCTGTCGCACCCAACCCTGGCCAATTGCCGTGGCGTCCTCCCTAACGGAGCTTTTCGCGCCCGATCTTATGCAAGAGCGGCTGGCAGCCTTTGAGAAACACTATACCTGGATCTCCCCTGACGGACTAGAGTATTTCCGAGCGCGGCTCACACAAGCTCGACGCGATTCACATGAAGGACTCGAGCTGACGCTTACCCATTGCAACACCCGTGAACTGCAGGAGAAGGCCGTTGAGGCCCTCGCCTTTAAATGTGACCTCCTGTGGGCCATGCTAGATGCCATTCAACTCGCGTACGGTGGTGCAACAAAATCGCAAGGAGAGGAAAAAGCAAAATGATGCATTGCAACTTATTCCCACCGAATGCTATCCCGAAAATTGCTCCTTATGCCCGCCTCCAACAAGATAGGGTTACCGGGAAAATGGCTCTCGTCTACCCGGAAGGCGTACTGCTTTTAAACGACACCGGCGCGGCCATTCTCAAGCTCTGCAATGGCCATACCGATCTCGCTACCATCTGCTCACAACTCTCTAAACAGTATTCCCTATCGGCCGATAACCTTGTCGCCGATGTGCAGACATATCTCCACCGTCTGTATCAGCGCAATCTCATTACCTTTGAAGACGAACCGCGATCGTCCGATCAAAACCGACCATGATCCCCCGTCCCTTTGGCCTTCTAGCCGAACTCACCTATCGGTGTCCGCTCCACTGCCCTTACTGCTCTAATCCGGTACGCTATCCTACCGCACAACCGGAGCTAGACACAGACGAATGGATAAGCGTCTTCCAACAGGCTGCCGATCTGGGTGTTTTGCACGCTCTTCTCTCCGGTGGGGAACCTCTACAACGCAAAGACATCGGCACGCTCATTCTAGCAGCTCATGATTCCGGTCTCTATACCAATCTCATCACCAGTGGGGTAGGCCTGACTCCTTCCAGTGCAAAGCGTCTTAAACAGGCAGGGCTTGATAGCGTTCAAATTAGCTTCCAGGCCGACGAGCCGGCTCTTGCAAACAGCATCGCCGGCACAAATGCCTTCCGTTTAAAACTTCTAGCCGTTCGTGCCGTTCAAGAAGTAGACCTTCCCCTGACCCTGAATGTGGTGCTTCACCGTTTCAACATCCATCGCATCCCCCAAATCATCGAATTTGCGGTTAGCCTCCAAGCCAAACGCTTAGAGCTGGCACATACCCAATACTACGGCTGGGCTTTCAAAAATAGGAAAGCTTTGTTGCCGTCCCTTCAACAGATCGAGATCGCCGCGCAGCTGGTGGCCGAAGCACGAAAAGCCTACCAACACCGCATTGAGATACTCTACGTTCTCTCTGACTACTATAGTCCTCGTCCAAAACCCTGTATGAACGGTTGGGGACGGCGCTATCTCTGCGTAAATCCCATTGGCGACGTTCTCCCATGCCCTACCGCCTATGAAATACCCCATCTAACCTTTGATAATGTGCGAGAACATCCCCTCCAATGGATATGGGAACACTCCGAGGCGTTCAACCGCTTTCGAGGCACTGAATGGATGCACGAGCCTTGCTGTAGCTGCCCCTACAAAGAGATAGACTTCGGAGGTTGTCGCTGTCAAGCAGCCCTGCTAACAGGCGATCCTTCGGTAACCGACCCCGTCTGCGAACTTTCTCCCCATCACCCGCTTCTTGAACGGCAACTGCAAGTCTCCAGTCCGCCGCTATTGCCGCAGGACGAAATGCGGGATAAAATGAGTTATCGCATCTACCCTTAGCTCAAGAGGAACCCATGTTGCGTTCAAAAGTGCTACTTATTCTCTTTCTTCCTATCCTGATGGCTTTTCAAGAGCCACAGGAGGGACCTGAAACCCTTCCGCATAACCTCTCAGACCATCCACGCTACCGGGTGACCGATCTCGGACTTATCTCAACTGCAACAGACAACATCGGTCCGGCACTCAATCAAGAGGGCGCGGTAACAGGCTGGCATCCTAACCAACTTAACGAGCACCCCACAGCCTGGCTTTGGCATAAAGGGCAGCTTAGAATATTGGGTGGCTTGCCAAACTATCCCGATACTTATGCAGCCGCCATCAACGACAAACTGCAGGTAGTGGGCATCGCCCGCTCAGCACAAGACATCCGTTTTATGCGCCCCTTTCTATGGGAAAAAGAATCCCTACACGATTTAGGAGGGCTGGGAGGCTCCTTTGGTGCCGCCTTAGACATCAACGCGCATGGAGACATTGTCGGGTTTAGCCAGCTTGCCTCCGGCTTCACACACGCCTTTCTTTATCATAACGGCAAAATGCAAGACCTAGGCACCCTGCCCAATGGAGATTTTAGCATTGCCGAGGGAATAAACGACCATGATGCCGTTGTGGGGATATCCAACAATGCCCCGAAAGCTGCCAGCAGAGCCTTTTTGTATGCACAAGGGAAAATGAGCGATCTGGGCCTCCTGCCGGGTGGCTCCTTTAGCCATGCCCACGCCATTAACAATGCGGGGGTGGTTGTCGGTTGGGCCGCTACAGCAGATGGGGATATCCATGCCTGCCTTTGGAAGAATCATAAGATCGTTGACCTCGGTACCCTAGGCGACTCCCCCTCGACAGCATGGGGCATTAATGAGCAAGGACAGATCGTTGGCTCTTCTGCCGACCGCTATCAGCATCAACACGCTTTTCTTTGGGAAAATGGGCACATGGAAGACCTAAACCGCTTCATCCCCTCAAACTCTGGCTGGATACTTCAGCGCGCCTTTCGTATCAACCATCGGGGTCAGATTGTGGGAATCGGGCGCTTTGGCGGGGAAACCCACGTCTTTTTGTTGACTCCTCTTGCGAACCGTTCGCAAGCGGCCTTAGCTCCAAACTTCCAACTTACGGATATACAAGGCCATTTGCATACGCTGTATGACTATCGTCGCAACCTAATAGCGCTCTTCTTCTTCTGCGGCTGTCAGTGGTGCCACCAATGCGCCCGCGCTTGGGCAGCCGTTCAACAAAGTGATCGCCTTCCACCCTCCTGCCTTACCCTCATCGTCTTCACCGGCTCGGCGAATGACGCAAGGACATTCTTGCAGGAAACACAACTTGATGCGCAACACACCCTCATCCTGCCCGATCCAGCCATGCGGGTCGCCCTACGTTACAAGGCCCTGGTATGCCCACGTGTTTTTATCCTAAACAAGGAACAGCAGATCGTCTACACAAACGATCACGCCTCCGATGCTCCTCGGAAAGCCACAGGTGCAGCGATCGCACTAAATGCGCTCCAAGCCGTTCAGCAATTAACCCAGGAGGCCCACTAAATGCGTCTCCTACGAACCTCTCCTCTGCTCGCTGCGCTGCTCATAGCGTTGTCCCCCATCGCACTAGCCCTACCCTCTGGTCTCGTGGTGCTATCTCCAAAACATCCTCCCACTAATGTCTCAACGTACGACTTTGGAACTGTAGACCCACTCCAGATCAAAACCCTGAGGTGCACCTTCCGCCTGCACAACAACACGGTGGTTCCCATTACCATCGAACAGATTCAACCTTCCTGTGGCTGTACCTCCACCCTACTCTCCCCAACCTCGGAGTCTAATGGAAAGGCAACTATCGCCCCAAACCAAACTGTCACTCTCAGCGCCAACATCCAGGTAAACCGCCTCAATCCAGGAGATTTTATCAAATACATCTATGTGTTTACAGAAGGCGATCCATCTCCCACGGTTACCTTAGAGATGAAAGGCAGGGTGCTACCGATTGTCGAATTCGATCCGCCGGTTGTGGATTTTGGCACTGTCCCTTTTGAAAGTGCCCACACCCAAGTGCTTAAGATTCGCATAGACGATAGATTGTTGAAAAGATCGCGCCGACCGCTGCTGCTTCGCACAACGTTGTCTTCATCGCCCACACCCTCAGATCGGCAACCGAGTTTACCCTTTATCAAAACCACCCTAATTTCCAAACCGCATCCGATCAAGTGGCACGGTCGTACCGCCATGGAGGCAGCTTACCAAGTGACTCTAGAACCCTACGCACCATTAGGGCCGCTTCAGGCTATTCTCTACAGCGCGGTACCATCCCCGTCAAACGCTCTCGCACGCAACACGGCTACCCTCAAAGCCAACGTCGTAGGCTCTTTTCAATGCGACCCCCATGTCATCGTGTTAGGCTCTGTCTTTCAGGGACTTACAGCTTACGATCAGACCATCATCAAAACGACTCGTCCCGACTTATGGCAAGGGCTTACCATTCGCACTTCCGCTCCCTACCTTAAGGCCTGGCTCGTGCCTCTTCCGACATCGGCTGCCTCATCCCCTCCGCCATCAACACGCACTTTACAGGTTCAACTGACCTCTAAGGCTCCCGCCGGAGCGCTCACCCTCCATGTTTTCGTATATGCTACCGATCGCGAACAGATGGATATTCCCGTCTACGTCAACGTAACGCCGAGAAGCCGCAACTAGTCCAAACCTTGTCTATCCTCTCTCTTCACCGAGCGCGGGCGAATGGTCGAGATCGGCACCACCCCATCGGGATGAGTTAGCCCCATCTGCTTCTGTTTTTTATCGGCGGCCACCTTTAATTTGGCGAGTGCACATCCTTCGCACACCCTACAAACGCTTCCCTCTTTCCAAAACGCCCGCACCATGCGCCAAATATAGCTAGCCAAATAGAGCGCTGCCGCTCCAACGATCCCAAACGTCAAAATCTGTTGCCAATTCATCTAACGTACCCCCCAACCGAAAAACAGCCCCACATGGTACACAGAAAAAGTCACTGTCCATGCCAGGGCCGTCATGTAGGCGATCTGGAAGAGAGGCCACTTCCAGCCGTTCGTCTCTTTCCTGACAACGGCAACGGTAGACATGCATTGCATCGCAAGAACGTAGTAGATCATCAAGCACACGGCCACCAAGGGGGTAAAAACGTGTTTACCCGTCGTAGGGTCAATATCGGCCTGCATCCGCTTGCCGAGATCGGCCTGTCCTGCTCTAGAATCCGTATCGGCAACGTTGTAGATGGTGCCCATTGTGGAAACAAACACCTCACGGGCAATAAACGAAGAGACGATGCCCGCCCCCATCTTCCAGTTGAAACCGAGAGGGCGTATTGTTGGCTCGATCAGACGGCCAAGCTGGCCTAGATAGCTTTTTTGGAGCGCCTGATCCGGCGTGAGCCGCGGGTACTTAGGATAGCTTGAAAGGAACCATACCACGATTGCTACCGAGAGGATCACTGTGCCTGCCCTACGCACAAACAGGCCGGCGCGTTCCACCATCTGAATGGCGGCCGCTTTCACACTCGGTAGCCTATAGGGTGGCAACTCCATGAGGAATGTAGGCGATACCCCCTTTAAGAGGGTTTTATGAAACAGCCAAGCCATGCCGAAGGCTGCCGCCATCCCCAAAAAGTAGAGCGCGATAAATGTGGCTGCGGGTAGAGTTAAAAGCGTGACCGACCCGATACCGAACACCCGCCGATTGGGGATGAAAGCGCTTGTCATCAAGAGGTAGACAGGCAAGCGCGCCGAACAGGACATTAGAGGCGCCACCAGGATCGTGATCAGGCGCGCCTTTCTATCTCCAATGGTGCGTGTAGCCAGAATC
>NZ_DATGKU010000164.1:0-2900 GCF_035294505.1 Chthonomonas sp.
CTCGTGATACAGGGCAACAACTCCTCCGGCCCCTACTATGTGTATACCGGTCAGATCGTGCAGGGCAGCGTGCAGGTGCGGGTAGATAACAAGCCGATGCAGCTTGGCAAGGACTACACGCTCGACACCGATACAGGAGAGTTGCAGTTTCTCAACGGGTTGATTATTCCCAGCTCCTCCACCATTGCCGTCTCCTATGAGACGCTCGACTACGGTCAGAGTAGCGGGTCTATCTATGGTTTCCGCATGGAGTACACTCCGCATGGCAGCGACCATGTCGGCTTTACCTATCTAGCCCAAGTGGCTCCCGGCGGCACCACCCTCGCTCAGCGCACCCAACAGTTCTACGGAAATCCTACCCCGCTTTCACCTTACGTACTGGACTATCCCATAGACACCTCCAAGCCGATCATCGTTAAGGTGAACGGCGTGCCGCAGGTGCAGGGGGTAGATTTCACGATAGACCCGGTCTATCGCAACCAGATTCACCTAGTAGCCGGCGTGCCCACCAGCGAAGTGGTCACCATTCAATATACTCCTCTCAATACCAACCCTATCCCCAGCAACCAAACGGTGCTCGGCCTCGATGGCAGCTTGGGGCTGGGCCGCCTCGGCAGTCTCACGTTGGAGACCGCTATGTCCGGCCTGACCCTCTCCGGGCATGGCGTTCAAGGAAAGGCCGTACAGTTGCGTGCCAGCCTAACCCCACTTCGCTCGCTCCATACCGACATCACGGTGCGCGATATCGGCTCAACCTTCTCGGCCATCGCAAGCCCCGGCTTTAATAGGAACGAAAAGTCCATCGAGATCGCATCGGACTATACGCCTTCAAGCCGGTTGCACATGAACTTCGACTGGCAAACTGCCAAACAGCCTTCCTACACCTCTGCGCTCTATCAACCCGGCTATTCGGCTATCCTACCCTCCGGCAACGATAACTATAACCAGTTCACCGGCAATATCAACTATAACTTCGCACGAAACGGCACGCTAAGCCTAAGCCACAGCACCATGAGCACCCTCTTCGCGCAGGGTGGAAGCAGCTCTAACCGCACCGATAGCCTTCAAATGAACTACACGCTGGGCACATTGGGCTTTCAGTTGGGTGTCTCTTCCAACGCAAATCAATCGCAATCGCTCTATTCGCTTGTGTCCGCCACCTCTTCCGGCAACAGCGGGCAGAGCACCACAAACCAGCAGAGCACCACCAACCAGTTGATTAACAGCAGCACCAATGTGCTTTCGGAGAACTTGGGAATCAACTGGAACCCCAATCGCTGGTTCCACCTAAACACGAGCCTTACCAACAGCCAGGTAAGCAACCAGGGTCTCTTTGTGGGCAACTCGGTGGCGCGAAATGCGCAGATCAATGCCACCTTCAACCTCCACCACGGCATCTCCCTGCAATATGGCTACTCCCTTTCCGATACGGGCAGCACCAACACTGCAACGACAACCTCCTCTACCGGCTCCTCCTCTAGCTCTTCTTCCGGCACGGCTACCGGCGTTACCGCCGGGGGGACAACCGTATCGCGCGGGTTGCTGGCCCTTCTGGTACCGGCCCGCATCCTTATGGCAAACGCCCTTATGCGCGACATCACCACAGGGGGGGGCAGCACGACACCCACACTCGGTTCCGGTCTTACAACGGGTCTCCCCATCACCAGCTACTTGGGAGGCGGCTATAATAGCAACCTAGGAAGCTTGGGCAACTATAGCGGCATTCTTACCGGGGGCACCCTTTCGGCCTACAACGGCATCGCAAGCCTGAACGGAACCAGCAGCACCCATCATCTCACCCTGTCCTACAACCCCAATGACCGTTTCCACTCCTCCATCTCTTTTCTCACCTCCTCCAGCATCGGAAGCTACCTCTACAACAGCAATCGCACCGACACGCAGTTGCAACTTGGTTGGAACCTGCGAGGTGGGCTGCAAGTCAACCTCAACTACGACATGCAGAATATCGGTTACACCGGTGGGCTTGGCAACTCCAGCATCAATACCCTCGCGCTCGATGTGGCGGGACGGCTGTTTCGCAAACTCAACTTTCGGCTTGACGCCCTCCTGCTTTCGAATAAAAGTTTCTTGAACGCTTCCTCCCTCACGACTACCACATCCGGCTCCGGCAACACCACGAATAATCTCACCAATACCAGCTCCAACACCGTTTCCTATCTGCTGCATTTGGACTATCCGCTCAACGCGAAAATCGGCCTCTTCTTCGACTACTCCGACTCGCTTACGGCAGGCTATCTAGGCAACAACCAGCTGAACATGCGCTTTGGGCTGGACTACTACATCGCACGCCCGATGAAGTTCTCGTTAGGTTGGCAAATCTTGAACACCACCAACTCCGATCCCTCTTTGTCCAGCTACAACTACCACGTCAGCTCTCTCATCGCCCAACTCGGCTTCGAGTTTTAGCGCTTAACGCGGTTCTTGAAGGCTCTTTGGGAACTTGTTGGGTCTCCAGCACAATCGCCCCACGCGGCCCCAGCTGAAGCTGCAAGAGATTGCCATTCCACACGGCCCTCGCGCGATTGGTGGCAAGGAGCGTATGGAGTGCGACGGGTGATGAGGGGTGTGGCCCCTGAGACACTTCGCTTAGAGGGAGGGTTTGCTGAAGGCTTCGGTCGCTGCGATTAAACAGCACAAGGACACGGCTCCGCTGCCAGGTGCGTTCAAATCCGAACAAGCCGCTGTTGTCATCCGCGACGATCGTGCGATAGTCGCCATAGCGCAGGGCGGGAGTGTTGCGGCGAAGGGCAATGGCCTGTTTAAAAAACTGAAGGATGGTGCGGTTCCACTTTTGCGGGTTCCACTCCATGCAACGTCGGTCGTCGGGGTCTTTACCGCCCTCCATGCCGATCTCATCCCCATAGTAGACACAAGGCGTT
>NZ_DATGKU010000165.1:0-2547 GCF_035294505.1 Chthonomonas sp.
ATAATAGGATAACACAGGGTAGTAGGATATGTCAAGTCGTTTTATGGGTGTGGGGAAAAAATTTTTTTAGGAGATTTTGTTGGTGTAGGAAGGGCTAAGAGGGCAATTGTAGATGAAGGTAAGGGGCGAATAGAGATGCAAGAGAGGGAGTGTTGAAGTGAAGGGTCGTAGGGGTAACCCTTGAGGGGGGGGGCGTCAGCCTTGACGAGCCGGCGATACAACTGTCATTTCTCGTGAGATAAACACCTGTCATTTCGAGCCGATACCACAACTGTCATTTCGAGCCGATACCACAACTGTCATTTCGAGCCGAAGGCGAGAAATCTTGAGTTTCCATTCCCATCCGTTCTGGGGGCGAGGGGTGAGGCTGCAGAGACTGCCGGCTTCACGGTTCTAGAGGCAACTCGTGGAGCCAGTCTATCTTGTTCGCCCCCTATCCCTTCCTTTCCCCCTATTAGGGAGAAAGGGGGCGGTTGTGTTGAGTTTCCGAAGGAAAGGTTATCATAGAAAACTGCCAATGAACTTATTGGTCTCCCCTCTCCCAAATTGGGGGAGGGGAGCGGGGGTGGGGGCTTGAAGAGCCGGTGATACGACTGTCATTTCGAGCCAAAGGCGAGATAAACAACTGTCATTTCGAGCCGAAGGCGAGAAATCTTAAGTTTCCATTCCCATCCGTTCTGGGGGCGAGGGGTGAGGCTGCAGAGACTGCCGGCTTCACGGTTCTAGAGGCAATTAGCACAGCAAGTCTATCTTGTTCGCCCCCTATCCCTTCCTTTCCCCCGATTCGGGAGGTGCTAGCGCACGGCGATGCAGCGGCCAGGGAGATAGGCGATGAAGGGAGCGATTCAGGCCGCTGAGGGGAAGGGCGTCGGCCTTGAGTTGCCCACCGCGAGGTGCCCCTCTCCCCAATGGGGGGAGGGGCGGGGGGTGGGGGCCTTGAGGGCGGGGGGGAGGCTGCCGAGACTACCGATCTCGCGTTTCTAGAAGCAGTTAACAAAGCAAGCCTGTCTGGCTCGCCTTCTATTTGGGCAAGAAGCTTTTCCTGCAGACCATGCAGAATAGACAAAGAGAAGGTAAAATAAAAAAGATAAAGCGATGGGGGATGGTGGCTTACGTCGCAGATTGTGATAAACATCACAAATTCAGAAAAACGGCAATCTCTCATCCAAGCCCAGCGTAAACAGAGAGGGAGGAGGCTTAGGAAACAGTGGATAACTACATCCCTGTTTTCGTGATGATCGTTATCGGCGCATTGATCGCGTTCGTCATGGTTTTTGGCTCCGCTTTGCTCGGCCCCAAAAAGCCCGGCGCGGTAAAGGCCTCGCCGTACGAGTGTGGAATGACGCCGGTAGGCAGCGCCCGTGAACGTTTCCCTATTAAGTTTTATCTCGTGGCCATGATCTTCATCGTTTTCGATGTGGAGACCATTTTCCTCTATCCTTGGGCGGTCAACTATCGTCATCTGCCCTACGCGCTCAAAGCCTTTAACTACATTGAGATGATCCTCTTTGTGGCTATCCTGTTCGCCGGCTACTTCTACATTCTCGGCAAGGGCGCCTTGGATTGGGGTGAGGAGGAGGTCGTGGCGGAGACCCTGAAGCGAGAGCCGATTGTGCTGGCTCCACGCCCTCCCATTCGGTTTGGGAACGAGAACTCAGGGCCTGTAGACCTTGACAAAATACCGGTCGGGCCGCGGGTGCCCGTCTATGGCGCGAGCGCACAAGAGCTTTGCCAACCCCTCGAACAGACCACCGTGCGACTTCAACCTACGGGAGAGGAGCGATGACCGAGGCGGCCGAGGCAACCACTCAAGAGCTTCTGGAGGTTCAGAAAATCCGCGAGCATTTCCCCGACGCGATTCTTCAGGTGCAAACCTTTCGTGGTGACACGCGCATCCTGCTGCGCAGAGAGTATATCGTGGAGGTTTGCCGCCTTTTGCGCGACGATCCCGACCTGCAGTACAACTTCTTCTCCGAATGCCTCGGTGTAGACTACCTCGACAAGTACCCCGACCACCGCTTTGAGGTGGTCTATAATCTCTACTCGGTGCGCTACGAACAGGGTGGGGTGCAAAAAGGAACGGGCCGCCGCATCTTTCTTAAAGTTCCGGTACCAGAAGACGACCCCGTGGTGCCGAGCGTAACCGAGGTCTACCCCGGAGCGAACTTTCCGGAACGAGAGATTTTCGACATGTTCGGCGTTCGCTTTAGCGGCCACCCCGACCTGCGCCGCATCCTGATGCCGGAAGACTGGGTGGGGCATCCGCAGCGGAAAGACTACCCGCTCGGCGGAGAGCGCGTGCAGTTCCCGGAGCGACGCTTCGGCCCCTCGGTGGGCGAGCCGCTGGTAGCGCACCCAGGCGAGTCGTATCATGGCAAGACCGGCGACGTGCTCGGCGAAGAACCGACACCCACGCGTCCTCTGCCCGAATCCGAACAGATCCAAGCGCGTTCGCCGCTGGAGATTCAGCAGTTACCGCCTGAGAAACCCTAGAATGCGGAAGAGATGGGAAATCGCTTTGCTATGCGCCAGATTGTGATAAATTGC
>NZ_DATGKU010000166.1:0-2349 GCF_035294505.1 Chthonomonas sp.
AGCGGCCAGTCAGCCCCCACTACCGACTACGACGGCAACACCCGCCCGCAGGGCTCCCGCTGGGACAGCGGCGCCTATGAGTATGTGGCCACGATCACTTGCTCCTACAGCCTTTCCGCTTCCTCTGCCTCCTACTCTCCAAGCGGCGGTACAGGCAGCGTGAATGTGACCTCTGCCTCCGGCTGTAGCTGGACGGCTTCCAGCAACGCCTCCTGGATCACCATCACGGCCGGAAGCTCCGGCAGCGGCAGCGGCTCGGTGAACTACTCCGTCGCAGCCAACACCAGCACCAGCTCCCGCACCGGCACCCTCACCATCGCCGGCCAGACCTTCACCGTCACAGAAAGCGGTGCGGTAATCCCGTCTCCCAGTGGAGGCGCCGATGTGGTCGCCGGAGTCTATGCGCCGAGCACCGGCTCCAGCTCCGTCTATTTCTACACACTTTCCGGTAATTCCATCCAGGGTACGACCAGCTCCTGGCGTGTCTCTCCATTTAGTCTCTCGTATGCACCGGATGGGTCGCTCTTATATATAAACCTCACCTCCGGCATGACGGATATCTATCCGGTCACCAATGGCCTAGCTGGAAGCACACTCTTTGCTACTTTACCTTCCCCGCTGGGCATCGATGACAATGGACCGGTGATCTCCTCCGATGGTCTGTATATCGCACGGCCTATGGACTCAGCCGATTCCGGCGCCGGAGTGCAGATCTTTCAGAAGTCTGGTAGCAGCTACCTCCCGCTCTCCACAGTCACCTATGGACCTTATGCGAGCTTCAGTGCTTCCTTTGATCCTTATGCTAACCACTTGGCGGTAGCCTTGAATGGAAGCGGAAGCACTCCCCCCGTGACGCCCATTATCTTCAAACGTAACGGAAGCACGTTTAGCCGTCTGACGGGCCAGCCGAACGTGCCCTTTCAGGATACCTATCCCTATGAACACTCGCTTGTAGCCTTTTCTCCCGATGGCGCTTATCTCTACGCCACCGATGAAGGTAGCGATGCTACTGGGAACAACTTCCGTATCTATACCGTAAAGGGAGACACCTTCACCTGGTTGAGCGGACAACCAAATGTACAGCCGGCTAACCCCGGCCCCATCGCCGTCAGTCCGACCAACACCTATATCGCAATCTCGAATACTTATTCCCACCCTTATCTGCTGATCTACAAGCGCTCCGGCAATACCTTCACCCTCTTGCCCTCTCCGGCAACACCTCCCAACTCCCAAGTAACAGCCTTGACCTTTACGCCGGATGGCCAATATCTTGTCGTGGCCGAAAGCCAATACCCCTTTATCCTCGCCTACCAAATCAATGCCACGACCGACACTTTCACCGCGCTACCCAAACCAGCCCTGCTCCCACCAGCCGCGTTTGAGTCGCTTTCTTCGGTTAAGGTGGCCAGCAAATAGTCCCTTGCCGCGTTGGGGCGGCTTCCGTTCGCCCCAACCTCCGCTCCCAACGCAAACGCCTCTTAGCTACAGGCAATCCTCAATAATCGGAATCCATTAAACAGTCTCCGGCCCGGCTAGCTGACGCAGTGCGGAAGCCAAACTTCCGCCCGTTTTCAACCCTCCAAAGATCTCGCATGTTTTGGCCGTTAGCGTGCAAATCCAGAGGGTAGGCAAAACGCAATGAAAACCGTAGCAGTATCGATCTTGGCGCTCACCCTCACAGCCGCAGCCTTCTCCTTTGGAAAACACTCCGCAAGCTGCCCGGCAGAAACCCTGTGCGTGGGTCATGGCCAGCGCTATTCCACTATTCAGGCAGCCGCAAACGCAGCCAAGCCTGGGCAGACCGTTCTCGTGGAAGATGGAACTTACGCCGGATTTCACAGCGTGCATGCGGGCACAGCAACCGCTCCCATCATCTTCAAGGCTCATGGCGCCCACGCAGTCATCAATTCGGCCGGTGACTCCAATGGCGACTGCATCAATATCGAGAACACAGATGATGTGATCGTAGACGGGTTTCATCTGACCGGATGCGGCCGGGCGGCCATCCGCGCTGCCCTCGCTACCGGCGTGATCATTCGAAACAATGTCATCACCGATAGCGGCATGTGGGGGATCTTTACCGCTTTTGCACCAAAAGTGCAAATCCTGAACAACAAAGTTTCTCAAACCAGGGGACAGCACGGCATTTACGTCTCAAACAGCGATGTGCAGGACGACGACCCGGTCATTCGCGGCAATGAAGTCTCGGGCAGTGCTCAAAACGGCATCCAGCTCAACGGCGATTGCCAAACTCCTGACCCCAACGGCCGCACCGACGGCATCATCAGCGGCGCACTGATAGAAGGTAATCTAGTTCACGATAGCGGAAACAAAGGTTTTAGTTTAATC
>NZ_DATGKU010000167.1:0-18268 GCF_035294505.1 Chthonomonas sp.
GCCATGGCACTACCTCATCTGGAAAGCCGGAGGCCGAGATGAGCTTGGGCACACATGGTTTCAAGAGTACATTTTGCGTCAACACCTAGGGCGCTTCCGTGGCCTCGACAAAGTGCATGATATGCCGTTGCCTACCTACATCGTCTTTTTCCTCATTGGGTTCTTCCCATGGGCCTGTTTTGCTCCTGCAGTCCTCTCCATTCAAGATTTATGGGCTTCCCACCGACGCCACGAGCGCTTCCTGGTTGTCTGGTTCTGGGCGGTATTCGTTCTCTTTTCTCTTGCTTCCGCCAAACTCCCCTCCTACATCGCCCCACTCTACCCGGCTGCAGCCATTCTCACCGGTAGGTGGCTCGATATCGGCTTCGCGCACCCAAATGCATCCTTTGCTAAAACCCTCCGGCGCGGCGCTTGGGCCGCTGTCATCACCGCCCTCCTTCTCTTAGTGGCCGCCCTTCTAGGCCCCCACTTCGTTCCTCGTAACGCTCCTATCGCGCCTCCCATTGCAACGCTTGCTCGGCAACTAACGACCCTATTAGCACTAGGAACGCTGCTCGCGCTGTTGTGCTTTCGTAAGTGGGTGTTTCGCTTAGGTGTCACCGTTCTTGCGCTTACCATGACGCTCATCATGCTTCTGGGATATACCGTGGGCTATCACGATGCCGCGCGTTACGTTCAAGACCCCTACCAACAGCTCGCCAAAGACGCCAACAACGATGCGACCCGCGGCATTCCCATCGTCTACTATCACATCATCCCCAGGCGCCCCTCTATGCTTTTCTATGCCAACTACTCGCCCTATGAGCATAAAGAGCTACCCCTCCTCCCTTGGCTTACCAAAACGGTTCCGTTAAGCATGGGTAGAGTAGACGTGATCACCTCCGCCGACACATGGCAACATCATCTCCAAAGCGAACTACAGCAACACAAAATTCCCGTGCATATTTTGAAATGGCTTGGCGGCCCACCTGGGGGATGGGTGCTGCTGCAAATGCATGTCGAAGAAAGAAAGGATCGGCAAGCGAGTCCAACCGGAGTTTAGAAATGAATACCCAGCTGCGCCTGAGCCGCATATTGTGGCTGTGCTTGCGCCCCTAAAGCGCCGTTATAAGAGATGGAGCCGGAGAGGGAGAAATCGAAGACCGAGTTGAAGTGATGCGTGAAACTTAACAGGTAGGTGCGTGCCCAGTTCGGCCCTCCGAAGAGGTTCTGGGCTTGCAAACCCGTCGTCAGACTGTCCCAGGGGGTGAGGTTGAAACCCAAACTGAAGTTGGCCGTATCGGAACGGCTCGGGTTCAGCAGATTGTGCAGTAGGCCCAACTGCGCCTGTAACATTAAGAGACCGACCCGCGTTTGCAGACCAAAATCCTCTCGTTGAACCTGTTGTAACTGTCCATTCTGCTCGGGATTGTAGTAGAGAGCGCCGGTAAGCTGCAGCTGGGCGAGAGGTGCATAGCTCAACTGAACTCCATACGTATTCACGTTGTCGGGTGCCGGGGCGCCCGAAGTGAGACGCATATCCCTCAGACGCACCGTTCCGGTGAGCTGCAATCCCTTTGTGGGTTGGGCGGACAGATCAAACAGTCCAACCAACGCCCTATTTGTGGGCGTCCCCGTATACTCCACGCCGCTAGAAAGTTGCGCGCGCAGCCCCTGCAATGGGGCATGAAGCAGGAGGGAACGATTGCGTTGTGCCCCCGTGTTCCCTAGAACATCTTCGTAAAGCGTATCTACTTTGACCGCTTGGTTTTTATCAATCGGTATGCCGGCGCTCAAACTCACCTTCTGATCATCCGCAAAGCCCGCAGGGGTTAACTGATTGGTGAAGGCGGTATCGAAATGGATACCAGGATTCAGGCTTCCCGCCACATCTATCCCTGCGCTCTGCGTGGTGGTTGCGCCGCTCGACCCCTTTAACGGGGTAGCAGAAAGGGCATCAAAATGAAGCGTGGCGTTGGTGTTCGGCGCGAGTGGATGAGATAGCGACACGCTGTTATGAAGGGTTGAGGTACCCCCTTGCGCGTTCGCCACGGTCTCTAAAGCGCTGCTTGCAGCCAATTGGCCGTTTTGCGGCAGCTTGGCACTGATAGCAGCGGAGAGCAATCGGTCTGACGTGCTCACGTTATCCGTCAGGATGTTTGCGCTCGCAGCCGCCAGCTGATCGGTTTGACGAGCTGTAAGTTGAATGGCAAGCGACTGCAGTGGCGTGAGAGTGCCCGTCAGCCCCATTATCTCTTGACCGGGGTTTAGCCCGGCAATCCCTTGTTGCGCAAAGAGAGTTCCTGCCCGATGATACGAAAGCCCAAAACTGGCACCGCGCATCGTGGCCGTGCTATCGAGCAGAAACCCGCTGCGTCGAAGCCAGTCTTGCCCATGCATATCTAAAAAGAGGCCTGTGGTGAGATCGGAGGTGGGCAGAAGATGAAAACGATCCTGAAACTGCAGAGCGCTGTAAGTTCTCGGGTCAGATGCACTCGGCGAGGCAGGACTATCGGCGGCACGTAGCAAGGAAGAGATTCTAAGAAACCCGTTATCGTTCTGCCAGAAGTTCCATTGTAGCGGCACATAGCTCGCCGAGAGCACACGTACCGCCGTCGGCGTGTTCACACTATAAGTCACTCGGGCAAGCTCCCCACTCGGCAACGGCACGCTAAAGCGGATAACCCCCGAAGACCAGTCTATCGTATAGTCACGGCCAGCCTGTAACAGGCGGCCATCTACAACCACCATTTCGGAGCCTTGCACCGCATTTCGCCAGGATAGCCGGTACGGCCCCACGGTATTCTGCCCGAGAATAAGGTCGGTCTGCAGGTCGTTTTTCGAGTCGAACTGCGAACCTGCAGGAAGAATGGCTCCCGATGCATCCATAATGCGTACCGAGAGGGGGCTTGGCGCCATGCTCGTCGTTTGGGCAAATGCCTTCTGCCCCACTATCGCCAAACAAGCCCCAACAATCAAGGCGATGGCGACGGTTCGCCTCAAGCTCTGCACGACAGGCGATATGTATGGTTGTGGAAACATTCGGCGCATGGCTCTGAACGGGGGCAATGGAGTTTCTATATTTAAATACGCTTTTTTGAGACGCTCCGTGACACTAAAAGTTACATCACCCGCCTCTAGAACCGGGAAGCGGCTGCCTCAACGGCCTCGGGGAAGCTGGGATAGGCGTGCATGGTTTGGGTAATGGCCTGAATAGGCAGACCATTGCGCATGCAGACGGCGATCTCGGCGATGGTGCTAGAGGCGTGCTCCCCGAAGATATGCCCTCCCAAAATACGCCCGCTCGCCTCTTCGACAACAAGTTTCACCAAACCCTCTGGGGTATTGCTCAGCACGGCCCGATCGAGATCGGCATAGTCAAAGCGAGCCACTTTAATCTTCAAACCGGCAGAAAGGGCCTCCTGCTCGGTCAGTCCCACACTCGCCACCTCAGGGTCAATGTAGGTACAGCGCGGGGTCACCGAATAGTCTACAGGTTCGTTCGCATGGGCAAAGGCGTTACGTACCATCACGCCCCCCGCATAGCTGGCCACATGGGTAAACAGGGGGCTTCCGGTGACATCGCCTGCGGCCCAAATGGAAGGCACGCGCGTGCGCAGATAGGCATCTACCGGCAGAGCGTTTTGCTCAATAGCAAGCCCGGCGGCCTTCAAGTTCAGCTCTTCGACGGCCGGCCATCGTCCGGCGGCCACGAGAATCTCGTCGCAGTGTATCTCTTCCGCGCCGTTTGGGGAGGAGAGATGAAGGCATTTAAACCCGTGACCTCGTTCCACACACTCCACATGAGCCGATAGAATCAGGCGTATCCCCTCCTGCTGCAACGAGGCAGCCACCCGCTCCGCAATCTCTGCATCCTCTCGAGGCAGCACCTGAGGCAGACGCTCCAGCACGGTGACTTCGGCTCCGAATCGTCTGAAGAGAAGCGCAAACTCCAGGCCGATCGGTCCTGCCCCAATGACGGCCAATCGCTTTGGCAAGCTTGTCAACCCCACGGCCTCTCTATTGGTTATAAAACCGGTCTCCTGTAAGCCCGATATCGGCGGAATGGCAGGAACCGTTCCGGTCGCGATAAGCACCTGTTCCGCGTGAACCACCTTTTTCCCTACGCGAATTTTGTGAGGCTCCTCAAAGGAAGCGTATTCTGGGAAAAAGGCCGCACCCCACTGGGAAAGCCCGGCATCTGGCGGCCCGTCCCCGCCAACTTCGCGCATCTTGCGGGCTTTATAGGCCATCGCTTCCGCAAAATCGGCTCGATCCACGGTTACATGGATGCCATAGGGTGCCGTTTGAGTAACTTGCTTCCAGACCTGTGCAGCTCGCAGCAGCGCCTTTGTGGGCACACATCCGGCCCAAAAACATTCGCCCCCGGTCTCTCGTGCCTCTGCAACCGCAACCAGTTTACCCATTCGTGCGGCCAGGCGCGCCGCTTTTAGCCCTGCCGAACCGCCCCCAATAACGACCAGATCGTACGATTCCAAGTCCTTTCCTTTCCATCCCAAAATCGGCTTTCGTTGTATTATACGTGCAAGGCGGCACGAATGGCCAACAAGCCGCCCTAAACGCCCTTAGCCGTATAGGCCACGAGAATCGAAACGCGACGGTTTACATAACTATAGGGGTGAGCCGGGTCGAGCAATTTGCGGTCGGCATAGCCCCGAACGGCCAACACCTGTCGCGGACGCAACCCGTTCTCCTCCATAGCACGACGGGCCGCATTGGCTCTATCGGTGGAAAGCTCCCAGTTCGAGTAGCCATAGGGCGTGCCATAGGGGCGTGCGTCGGTATGTCCTTCAACGATAATCGGGTTGTTGAGCTTCCTCAACTGATGGGCGATGATCCGCAATAGCTCTATGGTTCGGGGCTTCAAGCGAGCGCTGCCGGTATCGAAGAAGAGCGCAGGGGTCTTCTCCATTAACTCGATGCGTAGCCCTTCCGGCGTGAGGTGAATTTCAATGCTATCGCGCAGACCCTTTAGTTCGGGCGTGCGCATGATCTGACTTAGGATGGCCTGCTTTACTTTTTGGAAATCCACATTAACTGTTGCATTAGTCGCAAAACCTCCATCCTGTGGGATGAGCGGTGCCGGCTTGCCCTGTTTTATTTGGGGCTGATCGGCCAAAGGGCTTTTTCCGCCGTGCGCCGTTTTCATAAAGCCGGTGGGGTCACGAAAATAGGCGGCGATGGCATCCCGAATCGGCTTACTCAGTCCCACAATCCACATCACAAGGAAGAAAGCCATCATGGCGGTCACAAAGTCGGCGTAGGCCACCTTCCACGCACCGCCGTGATGGCCTCCCCCCCGCTTTTTCTTCACAATGCGAATGATAATGGGATTGGCATCGTTCTCATTCAAGGCCATGTTCCGTCTCCATTTCCGTCTTTAGGCTGCCAACCGCTGCTCTTCGCCGCCTAAATTCTTTACGTACTGCTCCATTTCGGTAAAGGAGGGGCGCAGCGACGGCTCGATGTTGCGTCGTGCAAACTCCACCGCCGTTAGGGGCGCATCGCCACGCGCAAACGACAGCAGCGCACATTTAATGCAGGCCATGTAGGCGCTTTCACCCCGCACCCGCGCCTCCAGAGCCGCAGAGAGAGGCGCGAAGATGCCGTAGGCCAAAAGGATTCCCATGAACGTACCCACTAGAGCGGCCGCCACTTTATGCCCTATCTCCTCCGGCGGCCCTCCTATCGCCGCCATCGTGACAACAACTCCAAGCACCGCCGCCACAATTCCAAATCCGGGCATCGCATCGCCTAGTTTGGCCAAAATATGTGCCGGCTGAACCAGCTCCTCATGGGCGGTTTCCAGATCGATATCCATCATTTCTGCCAAATCATGACTGGCCACCGTTCCCGTTACGATCACCTTCATCGTGTCGGCCAAAAACAGAAGCGCATGGTGATTCGCCATAAAATTGGGGTACTGGGCGAAGAACTCGCTCTCCTCTGGATGCTCCACGTGTTTATCCAACGCTACCAACCCCTCCTTGCGGGCCATCATAAAGAGGTCGTAGAGCATCTTGAGCAGCTCCATATAGCGCTCTCGGGTGAAAGGGCTGGGCTTGAGCAAGGAGAGCACGCTTCGCAAGATGGTCATTACCATGGAAAAAGGGTTTGCGATGAGTAGGCTGCTTAAGGCGGCTCCCCCAATAATCACCAGCTCGTTCGGCTGGATCAAAGCCCCTATCTTTCCTCCATCCATCATAAACCCAACAAGAATGCTTGCAAAAAGCAAGCCGATCCCCACTAGAACGAACATCGCATCTCCTTCATCAACAAGGTAGTCTCCGTCCGGTTACCCCTGTGCAACCTACAGAGCACAAGCGCTCTGATTTTTGGACGAAGCGCGGCCTTTCGTGAGAATAAAGCCGAGCGAGTCGCAGAAAACAGGTATTTTTACCGAGGGTCGCACCTTCGCCATGCCCAAACACGTCATTACGGGCGAGCACCGGCAAGCTTAAGCGCCTACACTTTACGAAATGCCGTGCTTGCTATGCCAACAGGTAAAATGTAAATGAGGAGCGGTTCTTATTATCTAAGCTTTCGCGGAAACCCATCCGATAATGCAGAAGAAACAGGCACCCTCCTCTGAATGCTTTCGCCACTGCTAGGAGAAACGAAACTAATCATCAGGGAGGAAAGGAACCTTTTATGAACATCTGCGTTGTAGGCACCGGCTATGTGGGGCTGGTAACCGGCTCCGTTTTCAGCGATCTTGGCAACGAGGTGATCTGCGTAGATAACAATGCGGAAAAGATCGCCATGCTCGAGCGCGGCGAGATGCCCATCTATGAGCCTGGCCTTGAAGAGATGGTGAAACGAAACCGCGAAGACCACCGGCTTTTCTTCACCACCGATCTCACCTACGCCGTCGAGCGATCAGACGTCGTTTTCATCTGTGTGGGAACGCCTCCAACGGAAACCGGCGACCCCGACATGCGCGCCATTCAGGAGGTTGCCCGCGGCATCGCCCGCGCTCTCAATCGCTACAAAGTCATCGTGAATAAATCCACGGTGCCTGTAGGAACCGGCGACATGGTGCGCGAAATCATCGAAACCAATCGGGTTCGCAACGTGGATTTCGATGTGGTGTCCAACCCCGAGTTCCTACGCGAAGGCAGCGCCATAAAAGATACTCTTGAACCCGACCGCATTGTCATCGGCGCTCCAAACCAAGTGGTCGCCATGAAGATATTGGAACTCTATGCGCCGCTCGAGCGCCCCATGATCATCACCGATGTCGCCAGCGCCGAGATGATCAAATACGCCTCCAACGCCTTCCTCGCCACGAAGATCAGTTTCGCCAACACCATCGCCAATATCTGCGACGAAGTGGGTGCCGACGTAGCCCAAGTGGTGAAAGGCATGGGCCTGGATAGCCGCATCGGGCCGGCCTTCCTCAATCCGGGGCTTGGCTATGGAGGCTCTTGCTTTCCAAAAGACACCGCAGCCCTCGTGCGCACCGCCGAAAAGGTGGGCGTTGACTTTAAAATCCTTCGCGCCGTTATGGATGTTAACGCCGAGCAACCCATTCGCTTTCTTGATAGACTACGAGCCGCTCTCGATGGCAGCTTCGATGGCAAAACCGTTGGCATTTTAGGGCTGGCTTTTAAGCCCAATACCGATGATATGCGCGATGCGAAAAGCGTGGAGATCATCGCCCACCTGCTCGCCGAAAAGGCCGAGGTGAAAGCCTACGATCCTATCGCCATGGATAACGCAAAGCGCATCTTCCCGCAGATATGTTATGGAAAGAACCCCTATGATGTGGCACAAGAGGCAGATGCGCTTATGATCGTCACCGAATGGAACGAGTTTAAGCTGCTTGATATGGAGCGAATCAAAAACTCTATGCGGCGCCCTATCCTTTTCGACGGTCGCAACATCTACGACCCCATCCGCATGAGGCGTCTCGGTTTTGAGTATCAGTGTGTTGGACGTACCCGCGCCACCATCCCCAACCACCGCCACTAAGTTCTGCAAGGAGTGAAAAGTTATGTCGCTGTTACGAAAAGTGCTCGGCCTTGGCCGCAACGAACACTACGACGAGGGCCTTCGCCTCTTCGACGAGGCGCGCTATGAAAAAGCGCTTGAAGCGTTCGAGCGAGCACGCGCCGATCTTCACAAACGCCCCTCAGCGCTCTTAAGTCGCCTCACAAACTTTTACATCGCGGAGACCCATACCCATTTAGGTCAAGAGCGAATGCGACAAGGCCAGTGGGCGACCGCTGCCCACCACTTTTCCCAGGCGCTTGCCATTCACCCCAACTACGCCGACCTTCATTTTCAATTGGCCCAAGCGCACCGCGCCATGGGCAACAAACATGAGGCACTCGAAGCACTTCAGAAAGCCCTCGCCGTCAACCCCCGTTATGCCCGTGCCCATCTGCTCGTAGGGCTTATTCGCTATGAACAGGGGTTTCACCAAGAGGGCCTCGAGGCCATTCGCCAGGCGACCCTCCTAGAGCCGGCGTTTCATTCTGAGGCCTATCGCAACGGGATCGCCTGCCATGAACAGGGAGATACGCTCTCAGCCCTCCAATGGTTTGAGCAGGTTCATCACACCCAAATTGATGACATCCTCTTTCACTTCCATCTTGGGGACGACCTCTACCGCAAGGCGCTCTACCAAGAAGCCATTGCAGAATACCAAAAAGCCCTCACCCTCAACCCCGACTACGCCGATATTCGTCATCACCTTGGCATGGCCTACAAGGCCTTGGGTCTCTATCAAGCGGCGTTGGCCGAATTTCGCTATGCCCTCCGTCTCAACCCCCGCTTCGTAGATGCACACATCAATCTCGGTCTCACCCTCCGCGAAGTGGGTCAAAACCAGGAGGCATTCACGCATTTCCGTCAAGCACTCGATCTCGAGCCGGACAATCCCATCGCAGCCGAGAATCTCCAGGAACTAGAAATTGCCCTAAAAGCGGCCTAGAACGTTTGAACCGAATCGTAATTTGTAGGGGCAGGCCTTGTGCCTGCCCACTTTGATCAAAATTTGTGCAAGAATGTACCCACAAGGCAGAATTTTCAGCTTTTTCTATTGATGAGACAACATAACAACGGAATGTCATTTCGAGGAAGCGCCAGCGACCGAGAAATCCTGGAATAACGGAATGTCATTTCGAGGGAGCGCTAGCGACCGAGAAATCCTGGAATAACGGAATGTCATTTCGAGGGAGCGCTAGCGACCGAGAAATCTTAGAATGAGAACAGCGGTGCAACACAACTACGGAGCATTATTTCGACGCACGGAGTGACGAGAAATCTTATGCGAAACTACAACTTCTATGTCTACATACTCACCACCTGGAACAACAAAGTGATGTATATCGGCATGACGAACAACCTTGAGCGCAGGATATATGAACACAAGAACAAAATGGTGGATGGTTTTACCAAAAAATATAACGTAACCAAATTAGTTTACTTTGAGTACGCAACAGATGTGAATGCGGCAATTACCAGGGAAAAGGAAATTAAAAAATGGCGCAGGGAGAAGAAGGCGAAATTGGTTACAAGCATGAACCCTGAATGGAAAGATTTGAGTTTGGAATGGGAGAAAGATTTCTCGCCGCCTGCAGCGGCTCGAAATGACATTGAATGATGCATGCTCGAAATGATAGGGCTATGCTCGAAATGACAGTGCCTCGCCGAAATAACAGCTCTTTGCTTGAAATGATGAGCAGAGTGCCACGGCGGAGCAACACAGCAATGGAACGTCATTGCGACGCATAAATGTCATTTCGAGGAAGCGCTAGCGACCGAGAAATCCTGGAATAACGGAATGTCATTTCGAGGGAGCGCCAGCGACCGAGAAATCCTAAAATGAGGTCAAAGATTTCTCGCCGCCTGCAGCGGCTCGAAATGACAGGGGGTGGTCGAAATGATAACGCCTTGCTTAAAATGATAAGATGGAGGCAAAGACGGGAAAACATAACAACGGACTGTCATTTCGAGAGAGCGCTAGCGACCGAGAAATCCTGGAATAACGGACTGTCATTTCGAGGGAGCGCTAGCGACCGAGAAATCCTGGAATGAGGTCAAAGATTTCTCGCCGCTTGCAGCGGCTCGAAATGACAGTGAATAATGGATGCTCGAAATGATAGGGTGATGCTTGAAACGATAGAGCGCCTTGCTTGCAATGATAGATGATGAGGAAATGCAAACAAGAAGTAACCACTCCTTCCCGTTCTGCCCCTGCGAAAAATCTCTCGCCCTTACAACCGTCCCAACGAACCACCCTCACCCGCAGAGGAATGCCCCTTAAACCGCAAGCATGAAATGTTCCTTTGCCCGGACATAGGGTAAAATCTACACCAGCCTACAGATTGGGAGGTATCGCAAGATGGACCTGGATGTCCGCTTGGCAGAGACCGTACAGGAGTATGCCGACTATCTTGAAACATGGCGCACCCAACTGGCCATCGTTCCCTTTGAGCAGATCGTGCAAGAAGCCAAAGGCCCCGAACATGTCGGCATTTTCTGTGTGGACGTCATCAACGGCTTTTGCTATGAAGGCCCCCTTCATAGCGACCGCATCGCCTCCATCGTACCCCCCATCGTCGCTCTCTTTCAAAAGGCCTATGCGATGGGCGTGCGCAACTATGTGCTCACCCACGATGCCCACGATCCGGCCGCCGTGGAGTTCAACGACTACCCCCCACATTGTATTCGCGGCACAAGCGAATCGGACATCGTACCGGAACTTATGAAGCTGCCCTGCGCACCCCACTACCGTCTTCTTCCCAAAAACTCCATCAGCTCCTCCATTGGAACCGGCCTGGACGACTGGCTCGATACCCATCCCCAAGTAACGCACCGCATCGTTGTGGGCGACTGCACCGACCTTTGCACCTATCAGCTCGCCATGCACCTAAAACTTCGCGCCAATGCGGCCAATCGCCTTGAGCCCGTTATTCTGCCGGCCAACTGCGTCCAAACCTACGATATTCCGGTGGAGGTGGCCAAGAAAGAGAATATTCCCGCTCACCCCGGCGACCTTCTCCATCTTGTCTTTCTCTACAACATGGCCTCTAACGGCATTCAGGTCGTCTCCGAAATCGCTTAGGAGACGCCCGAAACCGGTCTCACTGCCAAGCCCCTTTACGGCACCCAACGCACCCCAAACGAAAAGGAGATGTCAGGGCCGATGTTGCTGAACCAAGGCAGAGTGTAGTTATGGATGTCACCGTTTTCGGAATACGATGCATAGAACTCCGTGTGCCGATCCATAATGCGTCGGTAACCAAACGTGGCCGTGACATTGGCCTGATCCACAAAGGTGTTGCCGGTTCGCATAACTGGACCTGCGGCATCTATCTGTAAGATGTAGCTATCCCTGTTGTTCGCGCGATACTCAACGGCAATTGCTCCCTGGCCCACCCCACCCAGCGGATGGGGAAGATGTCGAGGATGCCCCAAACGAACACCGCCGATGTTGATATAGACAATGGCGTTCCGCCCCCAAATATAGCGGGCGTCCAAAGAGAGACCTACATCCACGTTGCCGCTCCCTAAAAGCAGGGCCGTGTTGCCTGTAGGCAACTTAAGCCCGAAACGCAAAGCGAGTGTGCCCCGCGATGTTACGGGCAAAAGGCTCCGCTTGACAATGAAGGTGGTTTCTCCTATCCCAAAAGCATTTCCCTGATTTAACAGCACATGGCCTTGAGCATCTATGATCTGCCAAATGCTTCGGTACATAGGCCAGTGGTCGCGCCCCAACGGGTCATCTTCAGCGTTGGCCGGCAACCCAAAGAGACGATGGTAGGCGCGGATGATCCCGTCCAAAATGCCTCCATTGCGCCATTCAACAGGCACGTAAACGGATAGTTCGGTGTTATGCAAATAGCCTTTATGCCAGGAGAACATGAGCCGCTGATACTCGTTGTCCTCCACCACGGTGGCACCCAAGCTGGGGCTAGGGATCAGCAGGTTGTTGATGAGATCGAGCTGTACCCCAACCCTTACCGCCCCATTGGGCAGCGGCACGGCGTTGTCGGGTAAAAACTGGAGGAAAAGCAGGTTCGCAGGACGCGGGTCGCGTAAAGGGATCGGCCCCTGAGGCAAACCGTAGTCGGGATTCTTAGGTGCGGTCTGTGCGCCCCCTCGGAGCCCGAGAACGGACAGTAAAAGCAAGAGGCCGGTAGAGAGAAAGCCTGTTTTTCGCAAAGGCCTTCCTCCTCTACCCGCGCATGATCTGCCGTGCCCCAAACATCACGGCCCCATGAGAGCTTCCCACAATAGGACGGGGCACGATCCCCGTCCTGCGGTGGTACTCCTCACAGACCTCTTGGAGCGCTTTGTCGGCCTCTGGGCTCTCCCTACAGAGCACCACTACGGCTCCGCCCGATCCTCCTCCGCTCACCCTCGCGCCGTAAAGCCCACGCTCCGGCCCTCTCTCACGTACCAACTCCACCAGCAAGTCCGTCTCCGGGGAACCGAGATCGAGCCGTGTGCTGTAGGACTCGTGCGTAGCATACATCAGTTTCCCTGCCTCTTCCATGAGATAGGTATCCACTTGCGGAGAAGGCTCTTCTTCTAACTTTCCCTTCCTCTTCTCCCATTCTCGGCGCTCCTCATACCGCAATGAAGCAAGATGCATAATCGCAATAAAAGCGTGAACCCGCTCGTTATCCAAAATCGGATGCTCCGCACAGGCTCGCGGATGATAGGTCTGCTCGGGATCTACCCGCGTCACGCGATCGGGCAGCATGCCGTAAAGCCTTTGGAACTCCGCCCCGGTCAGCGTCTCAGGGATCATCTCCCGATACTGAGCAAATTCCGCCGAAGACATCCGCGCCAGATAGTTCTCCAAAAGCTTGCCCCCGCTCTCCAATTGAATGATCTTCAGTCCCATGAAGGCCCCCACGCGGGCGCGCACATAGTGATCGCCACCAACCGAGTGCTTCACTCGCGAATCGATCCCCACAAACCGCCACCCCGGAGGTATGCGCTGATTGCCCAGCAGATCGTGCGGCTGGCAGCGCAGCACAAGCAGGGCGTTCTCCCGTCCAAGCGCCGCCGTTACCTGGTCCATAATGCCACAGGGCGCTCCCACGATAAGGTTCTCAACCCGCTGACACCAGGCCGCCAGTGTAAGATCGCTCGGATGGATACCGGTCGCCTCACTGAGGGCGTGCATGGTGGCCACCTCGATGGCTGCTGAAGAGGAGACTCCGGCCCCAGGGGGGACATCGCTGCGAAGCAGAATGTTAGCGCCCTGTAGCCCTAGACGCTCATCTACCACGCCTTCGGTAAACTTACTGTAAGCAGCCAACATAACGTAGAAACAGCCGGCAATGTAGGCTGCCCACTTTGTCTCTGGATCGGAGGTGAGAGCCGCATGAACCTCCTCCACCGGCCGTGGTCGCCCCTGTGCATCTACCAAGAGGTCTAAGGAGAGCGTTACTTCGGGCTTTAAACCCTCCTGCTCTATTCCCAAGCTGCGAATGCGTAAAAACCTATCCGATCGCCACTGCCAAGCGGCATAGGCCGCGTGAGCTATCGGCATCTCTAAAACGGTGCCGCCTGAGTAATCCCCCACCCCACCCATGACATCAAGCCGACCGGGAGCACGAGCGCCGGCAATTGGGCCTACGCCATCAAAAAAATCGGCCTCTTCTTCACGAACGAGACGCTCGAACTCCGCCCATTTTGTCTCCGCATCGGCAGGCGGGGTAAAAGAGTAAGGTGATATGTCCATCCTATCGGTTCCCATCCGTTCTCCTTATTATCTTATAGTTTAATCTCTTTGGTGCACCCACGTCAAACGAACCCAGAAATCTAACCCCATTTTTAAGTTTTGCCCTCATTCAACCGATATAGCAACGAATCGCTTGACTTACAGCACAAGGTTATAGGACAATAATACAGCCCATGTCCACAAGAACACTGATCGCCTCTAATGAACTGGAGCGTGCGGTGCTCGTCTCCGTCGAACCAGACGAAGCCCTGCGCCCCTATGCCTTGGCAGAACTGGCCGCACTGGCGCGCACGGCCGGCGCTGAAGTCGTTGGTGAGTTCTACCAACGGCGCCTCCGCCCCGATGCGGCCTTCTTCATCGGCCCCGGCAAGGTGGAGGAGCTGCTCGCCGGTATACACGCCAGCCAGGCCAACCTTGTGATCGTAGACAGCGAGCTTTCTCCTGTGCAGGCCCGCAACCTTGAGGAGGCCCTGCGCTGCCGTGTTATTGACCGCACCCAGCTCATTCTCGACATCTTTGCCCAACGGGCGCGCAGCCGAGAGGGAAAACTGCAGGTGGAGCTGGCACAACTTACCTACCTATTACCGCGTCTGTCAGACCTCTACACGCGTTTCGAGCGTCAGCAGGGTGGCATTGGGGTACGTGGAGGCCCTGGAGAAACGAAGCTTGAGACTGACAGGCGCCGCGTGCGTGACACTATTCGCGATCTGCAAGCGCGCCTCGCCGAGATTCGTAAAAACCGCCAGAACCAGCGCGCCCATCGCCGCCGCCTGCCTTTTCCCACCGCAGCGCTGGTGGGCTACACCAGTGCCGGAAAATCTACATTGCTGAATGTGCTCTCCGGCAGCGATGTTTATGCCGACCCCATGCTGTTTGCCACGCTCGACCCCACTACCCGGCGCATGGAGCTGCCCGACGGCTGGGGCGTTCTGCTTACCGACACCGTGGGCTTTATTCGCAACTTGCCCGCACATCTCATCGCAGCCTTCCGCGCGACGCTTGAGGAGGTTGCAGAGGCCGACTTTCTTATCCATGTTGTAGATGCAAGTCATCCGCATCGGGACATACAGATACAGGCCGTGCTGCAGACGCTCGAAGAGCTTGAGTTTCATGAAAAGCCCCTCCTCACGGTCTTTAACAAGGCCGATCTGGTAAGCGATCAGTTCGCATTGCGCGAACTGGTATCGCATATCCCTAACGCGGTGTATATCTCCGCTCAAAAACGAGAGGGCTTGGAACATCTTGTAGCCCTCATTACCAAAACCATTGAAAGCCTCCTGGTGCCGGTGCACGCGAAACTGCCTTTTGAAAAAGGCAACCTCCTCTCCGAATGCTACTCCTTTGGCCGCGTCACCTCGGTAGAGTATGGCACCGATGGCATCTACCTAGACGCCTGCGTCACCAAAGAGATGCAGGGCCGTCTACAGCCCTATCTCCTTCCTCACTCGCCTTAAGCTTCAATGCTCCTGTAGAATCAGCAGGCGCGGATAGTCCTCCGTGGGCAGGGACACCGTAAGGCTATTCGCGCTACGCTCTAGCACGTGCACGGGAACGTCGTGATCGGTGAAGGGATCGTATATAGAAACTTGTGCTTGCTTTCCTTTCACACTTCCGATCTTTACGACAAATGTCTCCTGTTTGAAGGGAGCTAAGATGTCATAAGTCATGACATAGTAGGGGATCACAAAGCGATGCCGATTCACCTGGTAAGGCAAGAAAGCGAACAGATCGTGATAGGTTAGATCCGGGTGTGCCGGGCTGCCATCCCCGGCAAACACCTTCTGCCCCTCCCCGCCCTTCCATGAGAGCACGGCAAGGGAACGGGTTTCCCTAAGCGCAGGGTCTAAACCCTCCTGCATTTTCATGACGATGCGATGAACCACCTGTAAGCTAGGTGACACATAGGCGCTGTCATCGGTAGGATAGACGTCATGGGAATTGGCATAGGCAAGAAAATTGTCTTGTAAAATACCTAACCCTAAATCGCCCCCTAGGGCAGCGAAGAAATAGATTCGCTGTATGCCCTTATTCAGAAGAAAACAGAGGTATCTAGCCGTCGTTTTAGCCTTCAGCATCAAAGCCTGACGACGGTCGGTTATTCCTTGCTCATTCGGGCCTATATTGACCTCGGTGATCCAAGTATAACAGGGCACGACGTGGCCGTTTATCACGCGAGCGTAGCGTCCGTGCGCCGTTTTGCCGATATAGTTTGTTATAGGCCCCATATCGCGTTCAAGGCATTCGGTCTGCAGCGCCGTGGCATAGTATTCCGGGAACAGCTCGGAAAAGTGAGGTTTAAAAGCGCCGGTAGGCTCTTGTTGGCCCAGAGCATTCACAAGCACACCATGCTGCTCATCTTGAGGATAGGTTGATCGCCCATGGTAGGGATGTTTGGAAAGCGCAATCACTCGGGCCGGCTCCTCCGATGAGGCCGGCCAGGGGATGGTGTTGGAAAATCCATCGCATAAGGCGACGCCCTGAAACGCATCCGGATGCTGCTCGGCGTAGTCCGCCGTTGCTCTTACCACATCTCCCCAAACCGCATCTTCGTTATAATGGTACAGGGGTGGATTGTAATACTGATTAATGTAGAGAAAGTTCGAGCCAAAGCTTAACTCGTTCCATATCTCCATATCGAAGCCGAGGTCTTTGGAGCCGACCGTGCCGAGTGTCTGGGCAACAAAGCGCGCCACCGTTCCTACATAGCGCTGCCATCCCTCTAACGTCCTTTTATCATCGTCGTTGCCCGGAACCGAAAACGGTCGGTACTTCAGAGTCGCCATATGGACTTGAGTACCGGCTGCCCCGAGGTCTTTTGGCAGCGGTTTGGAGAGCACCAGCGTATGGCCATGAATATCGGTCACTAAGGCCTCCGCCGCCCAATAACCGGTGAGATTGCTCACGCCGCTATAGCCCGGCTTTATCCCGTCCACATCGGTCACCAGGATCTCTCGATCTCCCTTATGAGCCGGTGCTGCAAGCACCTTGTCGAAGAAACTTACCGGGCAAGGAGCTCCGCTGTTGCCGTTGAGAAGTATAAGAGGACGGATGCCGTACCGCTTGCATGCAAGCAGAATCTTACGATAGCCGTCGGCAACTGCCGGGGGTATCTGCTCGGTGTCGTAGTCGAGGCTTGACCATCCGATCTCGATTCGCATATGGCGAAAGCCATATTTGGCCAGCATCTCCGCGATCAGATCGGGGTTTTTTACCGAGCCACCGAGATTGATCCCGATCCCTTTCACGAAATCCGCAGCCGGCACCGTCTCCAGATAGGCTCGCCAGGGCTGTAACCAGTAAGAGTGAGCGCCAAAAGGAAGATCGGTAAAGTAGGTTTGGGAGATGTAGGGGTCGCCCTTTGGAGGGTCTGCTTTCAAGCTTACGGGGAAACAGCAGATTGCGATAAACAGCATCAGCCGCCAGATCAAACCGAGGAACCGCATGAATCGTCGCCTCCCAGAGTAGAAATAAAAAAACGCACCCTAGCATCTTCTAGGATGCGCCTAAAAGGTTACCAAAAGTTTCCTCGAAGGGTTTTAGGCCTCTCCTGCAGACTTGAGGTAGGTTCGCAGCCTTTCCAACTCAAATGCCACCATGGCAGCAGGGACATCTGCAGCGCTCGCAATGCGATCGATGATGCGGGCTAGGCTCCGCTCGGTCACCTCATCTGGCTCTTCGGGATAGAGCTTATCCATCGCCTCGGCCAGCACATAGAGTGCATCACTCAAATAGCGTGCTTTTCCTTGAGGAAGCGCGCGCAACGGGGTCTGCACATAGAGACGGGCGATATACTCGTACACCCCATCCCATCCCTCGCTTACCGCCTGCTGCGCGATATGCCGTTGGGTAGTCGCCTGTTGCATAGCGGCTATACGGGCATCACGCTCCTTCGTGGCCTCCCAATCTGCTAGGGTGGTACCCTCGATAATACGAATGTTCAGCGGCTGATTGAAGAGAGCGCGCACCACTTCCAGCGTCGGCTGCAGGTGACCGGGCTGTTGAATATGGTTTGCAAGGTTATATTTCGTCTCCTCCATACCGAGAACGAGCGTGTCGTTCTCGATAGTGATGGGACGTGCGTTCTCCAGGGCCTCCCAGTAGGAGCGGTTGTTAATGCGGTCTTTCAGCCGCTCCACACAGTTCGCCCACAGGGTTGTAAGGGCTGCAGATGTCATTCCGATATCCGTCGTTGTGCCTCCTCCAAGAGAATGGTTGCCTCGCTCCGTAGTTTAGTTGCGTTTCGTAGGCGGATTCTCATCGGAGTCGGTCTCTGTGGCTCTTCGGCGCTTGAAGGGCGCGCGCAGCACGATCTGCTTGTAGTCGAGCCCGGCAGCGGTGAGCGCCCTATCCCAACTCTCGAAGCGTCGTCGAGCGGCGGTGATGAGCGTGATGTCGTGCGCCTCAACGCTTTTTGCATTCAGAGGCACCCCTTTGGCGTGCAGTTCGCGAAGGCGCCGCAGAATCCGCTCCTCATCCCACTCCTGATAGCGTCGGATCATGCTGTAGTCAAGCCCCGCGGCCTCGATGGCGCTGCGCCAAGAGCCGAAATGCTTTGGCTTG
>NZ_DATGKU010000168.1:0-10164 GCF_035294505.1 Chthonomonas sp.
CATGTAGGTACGCCAGTCGTTGACCTTGGCGGTGGCGGCGCCATACTGATAGTAGCAGGTGAGGACGGCGGCCCAAGAGGAAAACGTGCCAACCACAATCGCCACCATAATGACCGCGGCCACGTGGCGCAGATTCATCCGCGTGCTCTCCCCGATCTTCATGGCTTCCAGATGATTGGGCATCTGGGTTGTGCGCATATCCAGGTCTTGCCATAACAAAATATTCAGGCCGATCTGGTCTGCAGGGGTGAAAGCCTGCGTACCTCCTGCAGCCCGCATAAGGCTGTGTACGTTCATATCCGGCCCGAATCCCCACGGCAGGCCGGCCTCCGCCCGCATTCGGGTGAAGGTGATGACGTAGAAGTAGAACAGAATGAAAAACACAAGCGGCACCCACCAGCTCATGCCGATGGCCATGCCGAAGGCCACCAAGAAGATCAGACCGCCCACCGCCCCCACCAAGGCGAGAGGATAGGGCAACGGCTCGTTGGCATCGTCGAGTTGCCGTCGTTGCGCCCGCGAAAAGAGGCTCCGTGCTGCCGCTTTAATATGCCGCCTGGCTCCGTAGAGCGCGAAGAGGGCTACCATAACAAATGCGCCGGCGGACTGCTCGCCCAAATACGGCATGTCGGCGGCTGCCATGCTCGCGCCAGGCTGGTGGTAGCCAAGAGCGGTAGCCACCACATTTTCCATTTTGCCGAAGAGATAGAAAAACCACAGTGAAAACGCCACGTCGAGCGGCAAAAAGTAGGTTAGCCCGATGACAAGCGGATAAAAAGAGAGTTGTAGCGTGCCTACTCCGTTCCAAGGAGGGTTGCTGAACAGAGGCGTGAGATCGAGGCGCGGGTCGCTCGGCTTAATGGGGAGGAAGGGAATGTTGGGATACAGATAGTTGAGTGAGGCCAGCGATTCGAGCACCACCGGAATGATGAAACCGACCCAAAGCAAACGGTTAGCAAACAGATCGCTAGCCCAACCCTCCTTGCTGATTTCGAGGGGCAACTGCGTAATGGGAAAGCTCAGGCGCTCCTGATCGGCCCACTGCCGTCGAAAAAGCGTGGCCATACAGAGCATCACTCCAAGCAAGACGATGATATAGAACGACCATACCAAAATGGGAGAGAGCCAACCCAAAATATGATCCAGACGCCAAAAACTCGATTGGCCGGTAAAATAGGCCTTAACCACGCTCTCCTTCGGGAGCAGCCAGGGACGCACGGCGGGCAATAGCTTCTCCTTCCAATGGTTCTCCGGAGTGCCGTAGTAAAAGACATCGGCCAAAAAGGTGTTGAGAAACTGCATCATCCCGATGCCGGAGATGCCGATGGAGACCGTCTGCATGATGTAGATGTACATGATCTCGGCCTGGGTGAGCGCATACTTAGGCAGGTAGCGTTTGAGCATAAAGTTGATAAGTAGAATAACAAAAAGAGCAAAAACCACGGCGATGATCAACGACATAGCGGCCAGGTCGGTGGCCTGCGCCACGATCTCGGTGTACTCGTTCCAAAAACACATGAGAGGGATAAGCAGCACACCGATGAGGAATGCACACGGGGTGATCCCCATCCCATGCGTTTTGCGAGAGGAATCTCTCGGCGCCGACGATATTGGGCTTGGCGGCAGCATCTCTGCGCTCACGAAAGTCTCCTATGAGGCTTAGGGAATTAAGGAAGATTTTAGCACAGCAGGAAGGTGACGGCTGTCTAGAACGGCGGAACCCTCGCCAGGCGGATCGGAACAAACTTTAAAAAAGCGCCTGACGAGGGACGGTTTTAGGCCTACACACGATGGGCCTTCATGCCTTTGGAGTTGGCCAGGGCCTGTTCCCAAAGCGAGCACCACTTTGTGTAGTCCCAGAGCACACTTTGTGGGTTGCGCCGACTGCGCACCACAAAATCGGGGTGGAAGGGCCTACCGGTTGGCTCGCCGGTAGGCTGATAGCGCAGATCGAGGCTCCAACGCACCTGATCGGTGTAGTTAGGGGTAGAACGATGCGGTGTGTGACGATGCATAATCACCATGCCTCCCTTGCGCACGGGCACCGGCCTTGGCTGGATGTTCGGAAGGCACTCCGGGCGAATCGTGGTACCCCCTTCGGCTTGATGAGGCAGATATCCAAGCTTCCAAGCGCCGGGCATCACCTCCATGCAGCCGTTTTCCACGGTGGCATCGGCGAGCGGAATCCAAAAAGTAAGGATGTTGGAGCTGTCGGCCTCCTCCCATGTTACGGCAGCATCCTGGTGCCACGGCACGTTGTAAAAGCCGGTACCCTCGCCGGTGAGCGCGGCGGGCAGCTTTGAGCGGATATGCTGAATGGGGTTACAGGTTATTTCGGGGCCGAGAAGCTGCTCGGCGATGTCGAGTAGGCGCTCGTTATGTAGAAAGGCGAACGTGGCAGGCCCTCGCACGTACATGATGTCTAGCCCTTCGGTAATTTGAGGGCACTGGGCGTAGAGAAGGGCGATGCGACGTTCAAAAGGGGCATCGGGAAACAGGTTTTGAATCTTGCCTTCCGACGCGAGCGCCCGGGCCTTGTTCTCCACCCAATCGGCATACTCCGTGATCACAGGGGCAAGGTCGTCCTCTGTAAAGACGTTTTCGACCACCAGCACCCCTTCTTCATGAAAAGACTTTACCTGTTCTGGCGTGAGCCGAGACATCGTGAGACCTCCCCATTTCGATTCGGTTTGTGTTAGTTTGTGCAAGGCTCCCCTATTTTCCTGTTGGCCCCACGTTCTGATGGCTACGTATCTGCTGAATGGCAGCCGCTTTTGCTGCAGGTGGGATGTGTGGGTTGTTTTCGATGGCCTGAATCTGCTTGTTTGCCAAATCGGCGGGGTTTTGCTTGGAAGAGTCGATGTTGGCATTATTTCCGTTACAGCCCACCAAAAGGCTAAAGAGCAGCAGAGCAATACCGCATCTATGTAAAGGTTTCATGCGTTCTAATCCTCCATGAGATAGGGCCTAATAGATGAAGAGGGGCTTGACTGTTTAAGGCAGTCAAGCCCAGTTTTTTTCAATGTGTTTTAGTAGGGTTCATAGATAGTTGGCCCCACGCCCGTTGGGCCTGGGTAGATGTTGTAGTACCAGTTGATGCTTCCCCGTGTCATGGCCTTGGCATGCCCGTCACAAAAAGCAACGTTGGTGGTATTGGTGTGGCGATAACGTGGGAAGAGGCCGCAGCCATCCCAGGTACCCGTGCCGTTGGTGTTGGTGTAGTCGCAGTCGTGGTTCATGCTTTGGTCGAGGTCATAGTGCGGGCCGTTGTGCGTTGGCTGACCGTTGACAGGGGCCACATAGTCCGTCCATGCCCATTCCGCAGAATCGAAAACGGCGAAGCCCCAAGGCGCGTCATTTTGTCCTTTCTCGGCGATCACGATGGTGGATGCCGGGGTCGGCAGGGCCGCCTCGGTGGCGACATGCACGTTGCTCGCCGGGTTCCACGGGCACCAACCATCATTGGAGATGCTATTGTTGATGCCGTACTGCCCACTCTGATTGCTTGGGAAGGAGGGGCAATGGAAGATACCCCCTTGTCCCCAGGTCACGAGGTTGCCGGCCGCATTGGCATAGCGGTCGCCGTTTTTAATGTAGGGATAGATCGAGTCATGCCAATAGTGTTGGTCTTTCCAGGTTCCGGGGTCGGAGAAGTACTGGTCCATGGGGTAGGTTTCGTCGTAGTCTTGGAGATACATCATAAGCCCGGTGCCTATCTGTTTCATGTTAGACAGGCAGGTAATCGCACGCGCCTTTTCGCGAGCTTGGGCAAAGACGGGGAAGAGAATAGCTGCGAGTATCGCTATAATCGCGATGACCACGAGCAGCTCAATGAGGGTAAACCCGCGTTGTTTTGAGTTCATCGAGACCTCCTTTGGTTTGGAATTGAGGAAATAAGCGAAACGCTTCGCCTCGACAGGGTCGAAACGCTTCAATAATAGAGACGCACGATAAGCAACCAAAGTTTCGCATTTTTTGAAAAAGAACGATGCGCATAATCCTTAAAAAAGTAACTGGTGGCGATGTACCGATACACTCTCTAACAAGCCAATGCTAAATAGCGTGACAAGCACGTTGCTTCCTCCGGCGGAAATTAACGGCAGGGGAACGCCGGCAACCGGCACAATGCCCACGTTCATTCCAATGTTGACGACCACATGAAACGCGATCATCGTCACCACTCCGGTGGCCACCAGTTTGCCGTAGATGTCCTCATCTACCTCCGCAATGATATGATATCCTCGCCATAGCAGCCCGGCGTAGATTAAGATAACAAGGATGCCCCCTACCAAGCCTAACTCCTCACCGATATCGGTAAAAATGAAGTCGGTCTGCTTCTCGGGAATAAACCCCCCCTTTACTTGGGTGCTATGCAACAACCCCTTTCCCCAAATTCGGCCGGAACCAATGGCGATGCGGGCTTGCACCACATGGTAGCCCGACCCAGAAGGATCGGCTTCAGGATCGAGAAAAATCGTAAGGCGCTCTTTTTGGTAGGGACGAATGATCTTGTTGGAATGCCAGACAACGGCAAAAAGCGCCACGCCGGCGAGCGCGAGGGCACCGATCTTGCGCAAATCGGCGCCGGCCATGAACACCATGCCCGCCCAAATCGCCACAAGCACCAAAGAGGTGCCGAAATCGGGCTGTTTGAAGATCAATAAGGTGGGGACGAGAATGTGCCCAAGCGATGCGAAAAGGGTACGCCAGCTGCCTATGGTCTCTTGATGCCTCGCAAGGTAGGTTCCCAACGTCAATATGATAAAGAGCTTTGCCGTTTCGGAGGGTTGAAACTCGAAGCCTGCGATCCGTATCCAACGCGCAGCCCCATTCGTTTTGTGGGCGAAAATGAGCACCAAGGTCAGCAGCAGGAGATTCACAACATAAAAATGGCGTGCGGTTCGCTGGTAAATATGGTAGTCTATCCATGTGGCCGCGATCAGCCCCCCATACCCTAATACCATCCATAGAATCTGCTTTTTATAGGCGGGACTGGGATCGGCGTGGGTAACGCTGTAGAGAACGACGAGTCCCACAATCGTCAAAAGGAGAGTGAACAGCAGAAGAGGCCAATCCAAGTTTTTTCGCAAGCGTCGCTCTAGCATAGAGATGTTCACCTCGTTTTCTTTCGACGACCTCTTTGAGGTCACAAGGGCTATGGGCAGGAGGTGCAACCGTGAGATGTCTTTACACGATGACCCTGCTGCTTTTAAGCAGTTGGCTCCTCTTACCGGCTAAGGCGCAAAACGATCCGTTTCTCGGCCCTAATCGCTACCCGCAATATCGTAATCTCTCCGGGCTGGCGGGCGGAGGGTTTGGTGTGGATGCCGAAGGCTACCCCTCTCTTGTAGGGCCAACGGCCTACTCTACCCCCATCGCCTACGTTCCCGGACACGATCAAATACGGATATTGGGCGCGAAAATGAGCTTCACAAGCCTGCCGGACGTTCGCATCGGTCACACAAACGGCAGCGGCGTTTTCCTTTATGGACACACTTTTGGTAGCCTCAACGTCGCCTTCTCCGATCTCATTAAAAGCTCGCAGTGGGACCAAGCGCTTAACCTTCAGATCGGTTGGATACCCCCCTCTCCCACCGCTCCGGCCTTCTCTTTAGGCGTTCAAGACATCTTCGGGCATGGCGGAGCTGCCGGGGAAGGGGTGCCCGGCGATGCCGCCTCCACTCGCTCCGTGTTTGCCGTGGCTACCTGGTGTGTGCCCTGGCGCCATCCACTCTATCTAAGCGCCGGCATCGGCAGTTGCCGGTTTCGTCAAGGGTTCGCATCTGCAAGTACGCCCTTAAGCCGGGGGCTGCGCGGCTGGATCGAGTACGACGGATTCGGCTTCAACGAAGGCCTTCTCTGGGCGACCTGGAAAACAAAGATGGGCCTTCGTGCCGAGACGGACTTCACCGTGGGCTTTATTCGTAGCCGCTATTTTCTTTTAGGCGCCGGCATCGGGTTTTAAGGGCTTCGCCTTAAGAAGCGGGCGCACCGCCGCTAGAAGTCGATCGGCCACCTCGCTTTTGGGCAACAAGGGCAGCGGCTCCTGACGTCCGTCCGGCCACAGCAGCGTCACCACATTGGTATCCGTCTCGAAGCCCGCTCCTTCCTGGGTGACGTCGTTGGCGACGATTAGATCGAGCTTTTTGGTTTCGAGCTTATAACGGGCGTGCTCTAGCAGGTTCTCTGTTTCGGCGGCAAAACCCACTACGACCTGATGGGGGCCTTTACGCCGGGCCAATGTGGCCAAAATGTCGGGAGTGGGGTGTAGGGTGAGAACGATGTCGCCGTCTCGCTCCGATTTTTTCAGCTTGTGTGCCGCCCTTTGCGCTGGGGCATAGTCCGAAACGGCGGCGGCTGCAACGAAGAGATCGCATGTCGGGAAGTGGCTTTGGCAGGCGTCGAGCATCTCGGAAGCGGTTTCAACCCAAACCACGTTAACGCCGGGCGGCACGGGCAGGTTTGTGGGGCCGCTGATCAGCGTTACCTTCGCCCCACGGCGCTGTGCACGCTCCGCAACGGCATAGCCCATCTTACCGCTCGAACGATTTGAAAGAAACCGCACAGGGTCAAGCGGCTCGCGCGTGGGGCCGGCCGTCACCAAAACATGGATGTCGGCGTAATCGCGCATCGGGAAGAGCGTGTCCACTACGCAGCGAACGATGGTTTCCGGCTCGGCGAGCTTTCCTACCCCCACGTCCTGACAGGCGAGCAGGCCGTACTCCGGCTCGATAATGCGAACCCCGCGTTCCCGCAATAGGCGTAGATTGGCCTGCGTGGCCGGGTGTTGCCACATCACCGTGTTCATGGCAGGAGCCACCAGCAGAGGCGTGGAGGCGGGCACGGCCAAAAGGCAGGTGGTGAGCATATCGTCGGCGAGGCCGTGGGCCATATGTGCCAAAATATCGGCGGTAGCCGGTGCCACCAGCACCAAATCGGCGGATTGCGCCAGGTCAATGTGGGCAATGCGACGCGCATGAGGCTCTTCAAACACATCGGTAAGGACAGGATTGCGTGTAAGAGCGCGAAAGGTGGCAGGCCCGACGAACCGAGTCGCTGCCGCAGTGAGAACCACATGCACGTCCGCCCCCAGTTTTCCGAGGCGGCTGCATATGTCGGCGGCCTTATAGGCGGCGATGCTTCCGGTGACCCCTAAAAGAACCGATTTTCCCGCAAGCAATACCTCTTCGGCACTCATGGGTTTCGTATCCTCAAGCGTTCGGCGAGGATGATGGCGCGTAGTCCCTCGCAGGCCGTTTCCACCAAGTCGTTGATGACGCAGTAGTCGTATCGCGGCAAAACCGCCAGCTCCTCACGGGCGATGCGAAGTCGCTCTTTAATACGCTCCTCGCTCTCGGTTCCTCTTTGAATTAAACGACGCTTCAACTCGTGCAGGGAGGGCGGTGCAATGAACACGAGGATCGCCGTAGGAACTATCTGCTTCACCTGAAAAGCCCCCTGTACCTCGATTTTTAGCACAACATCCAGCCCCTGCTCCAGCTGTTTTTCTACCGGCTCTTTCGGAGTGCCGTAATAATGACTCCCGTAGCGCGCATATTCCAAAAACTTTCCTTCCTTAATGGCCTCTTCAAACTGCGGTAAGGAAAGAAAAAAATAGTCTTGGCCGTCTCTCTCGCCCTCGCGCGGCGGGCGTGTGGTGGCGCTAACGCTTCGTACGACTCCGGGCGTTTGGGTTAAAACCTGTTCGATGATGGTATCTTTCCCCACTCCAGAGGGACCGGATACCACCAGAAGGTTCCCACGCTGCCGATGCGGCAACACAAGCGCCTCGCCACTCTGCTCTTCTTCTCTCATAATGCAAGCAGTATAGCACAATCCTAAAAGAGGTTGCACGAACTTTCGACACTTGACAGAGCCGAAGTTTTGGGTTACATTGTGCATCGGCGATGGAGGCCGCCGGGGCGCCGCGTTGTTGCTGCCCAAACCGCTCTCTTTTGAGCTGATGGCTCCTAGCTCACACTCTCATTAAGGGCCTTGTGGTGGGCCTAGGAGGAGAAAATGTTGAAACGGCTGCGTCTTGGCGCTGCCTGGCGGAACACCGCCTCTTTTGTGCACCGGCGCCTCCAAAAGCGTCGAGCGGATAAGCACCTCCTGTTTTACGACCTCCTTGCTGCAGTCCAACAGCCGGGCTGTCCCCTCTGCCGCCTCGTTGCCGATGCCGGGGCGCGTCGTCTCGCCTTCCTTTTTCACGAGGAGGTAAACGACCCTCCTACACGTCTGCGGCTGCGCGCCTCCCTCGGTTTTTGCACACGGCACGCCCGACAATCGGCTCACCCTGGAAACGCCTTGGGGTTGGCCATTATCTATAAAGACCTGGCCGAACGCGCTCTAGAACGCCTTCAGAACCGCGATCGCGCCCTCTTGCAACAAGGTTGCCCGGAATGCGAGGAGGAGAGGCGCGACGCGGAGCGTTTTGCTAGGGCCCTTGCCGCCGACCTACTTGAGCCTGAACTTCAATCGGCCTACCTCAAAGGGGAGGGCCTTTGCATTCCCCATTTGCAGTTGGTTGGTCGCTTTGCGCCACCGGAAAGTTGGCGCTTTTTGCAGAAGGTGGAACAGGAGCGCCTGCGCCGGCTTGCCGAAGAGCTAGGCGAGTTTATCCGCAAAAACGACTACCGTTTTAGAGACGAGCCTATGGGCGCGGAGCGCAATGTGTGGCTGCGTGCGCTTTGTAAATTTTCCGGCCAGCAGAATAAGGAGGAGACCACACCATGACCCACTCGCTCTTCACCGCCACATTTCGCTTGGCCTGCAGTCAACCGCGCTGCCCTTTTTGCTGGATGCTAGAGGAGGATGAACGACGCTATATGCGCTCCCTCCTCCACGAGTACACGCTTGCGCCCGATATCCATGCGCATCTGGCGGCCTCTGCCGGCTTCTGTGCACGACATGCACAGGTGCTTGTCGAGACGGAATGGGCGATGGAGAGAGATGGGCTAGGCACGGCCACCCTCTATGAGAGCGTGCTGAAGCAACTGGAAGCGACAACGGCGAAGGCGCTTGAAACCTCCCACAAGCGCCCGGTGCTTCGCAAACCAGAACCGAATGAGATGTGCGAGCGCATTTTGGTAGCGCTACGCCCACAAGAAACCTGTTTGGCCTGCCTGCATAGCCGCCAAAACGAAAGGTTTGCCCTGCAGAGTTGGGTCGAGTACCTGTCGGAAGAGGGGCTTGAGGCCGACTTGGCGCAAACCTATCTGCAGGCATGGGGGGTCTGCTTTCCGCACCTACTGCGTTTGCTGGAGCAAAGGCCCTCTTTGGAAGTTGCCAGATGGTTGCTGAATGACTTTCAAACCAAACTGCAGCAGCGTCGGAAACGCTTAGAAGCCTATATTCACAAGCACGATGTGCGCCACCGCCATGAGCTAAGGGAAGAAGAACGCCACGCATGGATAGAGGCCGTTACGCTGACGGTGGGCGATTTGCTTGAAAGACGAGGAGGCATGCTATGACCGACGGACACAAGCGGCATCTCATGGCCACACTTTTGGCGGTGGAAGAGACAAGCCGTCAAATCGAGCAGGTCGCCTGTGAAGGGCGTAGCCCCTCCAGCAATCAAAAATTAACCCCACTCGACGCCGCCTCGTGGGCGGTTTTCGCCGATTCGCTTCGGCAAATGCACAATGACCTACAGGCCTGCATAAGGCAGCTTTTGCCGGAGACACAGCAGCATGAGGAACATCGCGAAGGGTTGTCCGTAACCCTCTATTGGCTCTCGGTGCTTTTGCTTCATTTGGATGAAGAGATCGTTGAGGATTTAGACCCCAAGAAGACCGTACCAAAATTCGGGCCTCTGGAGCCGGTAGAGCGCGAAGCCCTTGAGACGACTGTGGCTCAAATGCATCGAGCCGTCGAGCGGATGCGCCAACAGGTCGAACGCCTTCGGCGTCAAGGCGTGCAGGAAGAGGGGAGGGGCACAGGGAAAAATAAATAGAGAACTCTAGGAAGGAAGGGGATAGCTTCTAGTTGAAGACCTATCGTGTTGGAGTGGCCTGCATGTCACACGACCATGTGTGGGGCGAGTTGCGCCTGTGGCAGCAGCAGCCCGGCGTGCAACTGGTTGCAGGTGGAGACGACGAGCCGGAGCTTTTGGCCAAGCTGGAGAAGGAGTTTGGCGTAAAGCGCCTTTACCCCTCGTGGCAG
>NZ_DATGKU010000169.1:0-5207 GCF_035294505.1 Chthonomonas sp.
AGGCGCTTATGCCTCCGCCGTAGGACAGCCGAAAGATGAAAACCGGTTTGAAATAGGGTTTGTGTTCCATTTCCAAAACATCTTCAATCAACACATCGGCCCTCGCCGAACCCTTCAGAATCTACAGCATCAGTACATCCCAGAATAGAAAAGAGGATAAACAACCATGAAGCCACAGGCTTGGAAAATACAAAGCGTTCTCCTAACGACTTTAGTTACGCTAAATATACTCGCAACGGCGGCGCTCGCTCAAACCACCGATCAAGAAAGCATGAGAGATATGCCGATACTGCACCCGAAACAGACCTATGTGGTAACGGGGAAGGAGGATTGGAGCGCCCTCACCGGCTTCGGTACAAAGACGGCAGAAATCACCATGATGAACCTCATGATGGTTGGTGGTTCAGGCATGGAGCACATGAGTATGCGGATGGATAAGGGTTCCGGTGCACCCGAAACGGTCTCACCTTTACCTAGCGGGCTTCAAATTCGAGCTACCATAACTCCCAATCCACCCAAAGTAGGCCAAAACCAGCTCGATCTCTTTATCACCGGCCCCGATGGCAAGCCGCTGAGTGGTCTTAAACTACAGGCCACGGTCGAGATGACCAGCATGGATATGGGGGTAGCACATCCAACCGTCGAAGAGCCAGAACCCGGGCATTATGTGTTAAAACCCACCTTCTCCATGCTTGGTCCGTGGCGTGTGCGAATAAGCGATATCGGCTCTCAAAGCAAGTTGCGCAGCGACTTTCTCTTCGACGTCGGTTCAAAAACGCCTTGGTCTCAACCTCCACCCTGGCATGTAGAGCTAACGCAGCCCCTCGACAAACCGCAGATTGGGAAAAATACGCTTGTCTTTCGCGTGCTCGATCCGCAGGGCCAACCGATAAAAGGCGCTAAAGTGGATGTCTCTGTAACCATGACGACTATGAACATGGGCACGGCGCATCCAAAGGTCGTTGAGAAAGAGGGGGTCTACTCTACCCAAGTCGAGTTCACCATGTTAGGGCCCTGGCGTGTTACGTTACGCATAACGCCACCTAAAGCAAAACCCTTCGTGCAGAATTTCGATTTCGAGGTAAAGGGAGAGTAGACGGCATCGCCCACTCAGACTGCAAGCCGTTCGGAGTGCGGGGCTATACCGGCTTGCTCTGCAAAACCGCTCTATTACCTGGGGTAGAGGCGAACAAAAAGGGCATCTCCTGATCAGGAGATGCCCTTCTCACTGTTAACTAATGGGTTATCGTTAGACTAAAGTCATCCACCACAAAGTTCGTAGGTACATTGGTGGTCTGACGTGCCGTAAGGCGCAGCAGCAGCGTCTTTCCTGAAAAAGCGGTGGTGCGGAAGAGGCTCCGAACATACATATAGCCCGGTCGTGCGTTGCGGTTGGAGTAGGTTGGCAGCGACCAAACCACACGACCTGTGCTGGGGTCTATAAACTGCACCGTAAGCGTATCCACAACCTGGTTCGTATGCTGTTGCGTATCTATGTGCAGGAAGAAAGAGAACGCCGGCATCCCGGCAACGTAGGTTGGGAAGGTAACCAACTGTTCGAGCGTGTCGGTTTGAGGCTGGGTGTGCCCGCCCAACCAAGCGTCCCATTGGCCGGAGTGAGGCGGTTCCTGCGGGCTATCTGCGATGATAGATGGACTGGAAACCTGCCATGGCGAGGGATCGCTTGCGCCTTGCTCGAAGCCAGGATTGCCGATGAGATTTGAAGGTGTCGGCAGTGGTAGGGAGGGAGACGCCAAGTCCGTCAAGAGGTTGGTACCGATCAAGGTGCCCAAGCCGGTCGCATCGTCATAACCGGGCACAGCCGGATAGTACTTGTTGCTTCCCGAAGTAATATCATGAAAGTCCTGCGCATAGTGGGTGGCGTTTCGTGCGATGGCATAGAGCGCCGGGTTGGCAAAGCCCAGAGGGGGAAGGTGTGCTTGCGCCCGCGCCTCATTAACCAACGCGGTGAAAGCTGCCCAGGAGGGAGCGCACGCGCTTGTACCCCCCACGTTTATCCACACCCCCTGAAGGAAAGTGGCATAGCCGATGTCACAGTTCAGGGCCACATCGGGCACGTTGCGCATGGTGGTTGAGCCTTTGGAAGCAGCCGAGATAAGCCCTTGTTGGTACGATGGAATAGGCCACAAGGCGCTGATACCGCCGCCGCTCTTCACCGAAGCGACTTCGGCGCTCCAGGCTCCGCCGGGGCTAACCGTGTAGAGTCGCGTTCCTCCGGTGCCTACCATGTAGGGCTGTGCCGCCGGGTCGTCTACGCTCAGCGTGGTACCATCATCATAGGCGCCATTGTCTCCGGAGGCCGCATAGACGGTCTGCCCTTGGGCCGCCATCTGCATGAAGATGGCGTTCTCCGCTTGAATAATGCTCAGCGGCATTTGATCTTCTGGAGCACCCCACGAGGTAGAGACCTGCTTGGCGAGATTATCGTTGGCGATACGCGACCAAGTATCCACATAACCCACGCGGTATTAGGTCCCTCGTAGACGATAATTCGCGAGGCCCCAGGTGCCAATCCAACCATAAGCTCGATGTCGAAAGTCACTTCGATAGCGCCGTTGCCCGGCTTGCCGTCGAAACCGTCTATCAGTACATTCTGCAGAGGGACGTTGGGCAAGTGGAAGTAGTTTTCGTAGCCCTGAATGTCCGACGGATTATATCCATCCAGTTCAAGCAGCCCCAAAATTTGGCCGGCACCGGTTTGCGCTGTGGGGAAGCTATAGGCGGTTTTGATGTCTGACGGAGACAGACCGCCGTTGGGGCCGGTGCCACCGTGCGGGGCGACGCCAAGCACATCGTAGGCTTGCGAAAACACATGGGCAAAGGGATGGATATTGGCTGCGGTATCAAGCCCAATCACGCCAGCAAGAGGCACCGGTGGCGCCTTGGGGTTGCGATCGGGAGCGCGAAAGAGGCGGCCATCCGGCCCTATAAACTGAAGCAGATGCAGCCTAAAGGCGCTCTCTACCGTCCGAGCCGGTGCCTCCACATCGAGCAGCAGGCGATTTCTGTGCGTTCCAACCACACGAAAACCTTGAGCCTGCGCCCAGAGAGCTACTTGGGCATACTCCTGAGGTGTTGGGGCGAACCATGCGGTGAACTGCTGCGGTGTAAGATAGTGGCCATATAGCGGATCCGATGGGTCATACAATCGCCGGATCAGTTGCTGAAGCTGTTGCTGATGGCGCAACGGCAACACCAGCGTCAGCGAGAGCACCTCATTCGGCTCCGTTTTGGCCACGGGGTGCGAGAGGGCCATAATGGAGGGCAGATGCCCCGGCAGCCGTTGCAAAGGCGTTTGCGCCACCACCTTAGTGGGCACAAGCACAACGACCCCCAAAAATAGCATCCATATAATAGCCCTACTTCTTCTATGCACTTCACATAGGAAACGGTTAGACATGGAAAACCTCCTCTCAGGAAGCGTCGTCGCAAAACACTCAGACGGACGCGCAGTAGACCTAATTCCATTATAACACAGGGCGTCGGCCTTCCTTTCGGATTCATGAGCAGAACTTCCGCTCGCTCGAAGACAAAAGGATAGACGGGAACTTCTGCCTTAAAAGAAGCCGTAAGGCAAAGAGGAGGCAGCAAAGAAAATGGATATTGCGAATCTCGTCACCAGTTCGGCTAAGGCACAAAACGTTCGTGAAGAGTTCGACCGCCTCGTGCGGCGATGTCATCGGCAAGCCTACAATATCGCATATCGCCTCACAGGCAACCATGCCGATGCCGAAGACCTCACTCAAGAAGCATTTCTCCGTGCCTATCGCTTCTTCGACCGCTATAACCGATCCATGCCCTTTGAAAACTGGCTCTACCGCATTATGTCGCGTGTATTCATTGACGAGCTTCGCAAAAAACCCAAATGCCATATCCAATCCCTTGACCAGCCTCTTCCCGGTAGCGATAACGACAGCGACATCCTCCTCGAAATCCCCGATCCCGATTCCGATCCACAGACCATCCTCATGAACCAAACCCTCGAAGAAAACCTGCAACTCGCCCTTAACTCTCTTCCCGTAGAGTTTCGCGTGGCCGTTGTGCTTGCAGATATCGAGGGGCTTTCGTACGAGGAGATCGCCCAGAGTATGGGCTGTTCGCTAGGAACCGTTCGTTCGCGACTGCACCGGGGTCGTAAAATGTTGCGCAAGAAACTTAACGTCCTTCCTAAAGAGGAACCTGCCGATGCCGAAAGCGATTCGTGCACCGGCTTTGGCATAGAGGAAACCGCTTAAAATTTGGTCTGTCGCTTCTTTTCGCAATCGGTCAACCAACTTTCATAGAGGAAAACTAGAGAGAGATAGGAGAGCCTAAGAGTGATCTGCTACAAAGTGAAATCTCTTCTTTCTGCTTATATTGATGGCGAGCTATCTGAAGATGAGTATCGGTTCGTTACCACGCACCTGCAGCGCTGTGCAGCGTGCCGCAAAGAACAGCAGGAGCTTCTTACGACGAAGCGGCTGCTCTCTTCCCTACGGGTGAAAGCACCCCGGTGCGATATTCCCGAACAGATAGCCCGTCGCTTAGACACTCAAATTGGCCCTTCTGTGGCGCAAAGCTTCAACTGGCAGCAGTTCCTGAGGGAGCTGTTTGCACCGCCACAACTCTCTCCGCGCTTCACGGTTCTCGTCGCCACACTCTGCCTTTTGCTGGCTTTTCTTGTCTACCGAAAACATCATCAGCCGGCCACCATCCTGTGGCATTCTGGAGGCAATACCATCGCCTCCACGTTCACCAACGATACGCCCACCTCAAGCGACAATGAATCCCCTTCCTATACCTATGTTCCTACCCAACCGGTTACCTACCAAAACGCCGAGCCTATTCTCCCACTCCATCCGGAAACGCTCCCTTCCTCGTTCTCCATCTTTTACCATCAGCGTTTCCTACCGTTCACTTTCCCTAACCACTGACATCCGTTCCCCATCCTCCATTGGAAGCTCTTCCTTGTGAAGAGCTTCTTTTTTTACCGATTTCCAGGTTAGGTGATAATAGAAGCGATTTCGATTTAAACAGGGCACAGCTTTTAGGCGAAGAGGCGCGAAAGGAGCGGGTATAATATGCATCTAATTGCTGCAAGATCACCCTTTTAGGAGAACGCCCTCCATGACATGCGAAGCACGGGTCATTGTCATCACCTCCGGCAAAGGCGGTGTTGGCAAAACCACCACCACGGCCAACATAGG
>NZ_DATGKU010000170.1:0-1181 GCF_035294505.1 Chthonomonas sp.
CTCTAAACTTTTGGGGGTTTCACGCTCTTCGCCAAAGTGTTGTGCCGTATCAAGAAAATCAGCATCTACAAGGGCGGAAAAAAGCATTCGTACATCGAGCATAACGGAAGCGGTTGTGGCTAGTTTTGGCTTAACGAGATAGTTTTTGGGCGACTGAACCGTAAAACCGTCGGCCTGTAACCGTGCTATGAGGGCTTCCACATCTGTTTCAGATAATTCGATAGAGCGCTGTATTGAAGCTAGTGGATCGAGTTCTCTCAAAGAGTCGATATCGCCTCTCTGCAAACCAATGTGATGGCCTTGTATCGCAAGAGCCGCCCCTACGCTTTTTCCTTTGGTAAGTGCCACCCAAGCACCGGTCGTCCAATGGTCAAGCCCCTTCTCTTTCCCTTCTAAACGGCGAGCGAAGCGTTCGCTATACTTGCCAAGATCATGTAAAATTCCAGCGAGATAGGCTTCTTCAGCACCACCAAAGGACTCTGCAAAACGGCTTGCCATTGTGGCGACGTTGGTGAGATGCTCTTTCATCGTCTGACGAAGTCCTAGCTTGTTGTCGCTATGGGCGTAGTAGGGCATTGTTAATCATCCTCCACAGATTTTTAGCTTGCTGTAGGTCGCACATCCAATAATGAAAATACCTAGGTGGTCTTCAAAAGCGGAAAACGAGGGAGAAAATTTTTTTGTACTTCCCCAAAAGCCGGAGTACAAACCAGAACAGTCGCTTCGGCTACAAAGCCGTTCCCGCTTGGGTGGCTTGGTCTTTAGCGTGGTCTTGCCGTACCTTTGCCTCTTCCTGAGCTACCGCATCCAGAACCGACGCCGAAGCATGCGTCTGTCGCAAAGCCTGTTGCCAATCGCTGAGCATACGTAGATAGAGCCGATAGAGCGCTTCCCGCTTCTCCTGAGGCATGATCGCATAGCTTAACGTGTTGCGACGTGACCAGTAGAGCCGCATCAGCGCATCGGCGTCTGCCAAATGCTTTATCGCCTCCGCGTCTTGCCCCTGGCGCATCTCTATCTCCGCAAGCCCTACCTGGCCGTAAACAAACTCCGTCTCCACCAGCTCGTCGCCCATCGCCCGCACGGTGCCGTAGGGCGCATGCTCTAACTCCGTCATAATGCGGTAGATGTTCTCTGCATCCTGCGTTTTCCCAACGGCCAAGAGGGCATCGCCTAAATGG
>NZ_DATGKU010000171.1:0-2342 GCF_035294505.1 Chthonomonas sp.
TTAACCCCACCGATGGAAACCCGTTTTTCTCAGCCGCGCTTTGGGCGGCGCTCCCCTTGTGCGCCTTTTGCTTGTCGCCTCCGCTCCTTTAGTCCGTCATCGTCAGCGAAGATCTACCCACATATTGTGCTATAGAGCCCAGAAACCTAGAGTGGCAGAGACACGTCTTATCGTATCCCAACAATTACACGACGTGTTACCCCCGCTTGGCTTTGCTGCTGTGTTCGTCACCACTTAAGCTCGCTTGGAACGCGGCAACTTCGCGATCTCAGTCTCTGAAGCCAAAGCCTTGAGCTCTTCTATGCTCTTCTCCGGGAACACGATCCTTTCCTCAAATTCCCATCCACGGCGAGCATCGATTGCCAACCGGCTACGACTAATATAGTGCCGGAGTTCCTCTAAGCCATATTGACTGGCCAACAGTCGGGCACTGACGCCGGGCCGTTTGGCTCTGAGCACAAACCATTGTTCCAACTGCATCCATTTTTCTTGCTCAACATCTTCAGGGTGTTCTCTCAACAATTTGTCGCGTTTCGAAATATTGAAGTTCTCATGGAAGACACACCGATCTAAGTCCAAAGTAATTCGACTGATGTTAGAGTTATGAGCACCTCGGTGATAGAGAATCCGTTCCCCAGTAATGTCATATGCGATGCAATCTGGGGTCTGCGAGCAGGTAACAATATAATAGTGAAAATTGATCGCATGGGCTTGTAGCGAGATACCCGCAGAGTACGCGCTTGGCCATATCACCACTTCGGCCCCTTGGTCTGACAGGCGTCGCCACACTTCCGGAAAATTGACGTCGAAACAGGTTGCAAAGCCTACACGTCCAAAATCTGCATCATAGACGCGTGTTGCGTCGCCTGGCGAAACAGGAGGATGTACGTCGTATTCCCCCCAATAAGGGAAAACCTTATCGTAGACGCATGCGACATTTCCTGAACGATCGAGCAGTACAACCGAGTTGTATCTCTTCTCGCTGTCTCTTCGATCAATTGGACATGCAATGTATGTTTTGTGCTTTTTGGCTAAACGGCTCATCGCCGACACGGTTGGTCCGTGGAGTGGCTCCTCACTCGCCTGATCCTGCCCGCGCTCAAGCTCAGGCAAGGTAATGATATCTGGCCTGCGTGCCCCCTCTTCGTCCACGGTCTTGGCGATTCTTTCAAGAGGCCAAGTGCCCTCTTTGAAACCGATGCTTACGATGCGGACCGGGCGACCGATGCCGTCGTCCCAGCCGGATCCAACGCTCTCCCGTGCGTGGGTTCCTTCCTCCTGGTTTATTCGTTGAGCTCTTGTGCCGTTACAGTTGATGTCGGCAAGCGCAGTCACTCCTACTGCCATATTTTTAATAAATTCACGTCTTTTCATTTATTCAATCCTCCTAACCCGGCGCAGCCGGAATCAAACGGGAAAGTTGGAGCGATGTCAAATCGCCCTACGCCTGAATACAGAATGAAAGTGAAATGATGAAATATATTCTGCCAGAAAGAAACAGGTGCGAACTTCGAAGCTAACAATAAAAATTGTTCTTTATTCAGTTCGTGAGTCGATATTGGCGGATGTGGGTATCCACTTGACTTACCTAACCGCAACCGGTAGTATGCGGGCCGATGGAGGACTACCCTCGGACCGTCGCAGAGTTCGAGGCTCGGTTCAGGTTGGAGCGAGCCTGCCGCGAGTATCTGTTCCGGCTTCGGTGGCCGGAGGGATTTCGATGCCCGCATTGCACAGCCGCCAAGGCTTGGCCGTTGAGTTCGGTTCTGTGGCAGTGTGCGGGCTGCGGTCGCCAAATCTCCGTAACCGCTAGCACAATTTTCCAGGACACGCACACCCCGCTCATGCTTTGGTTTCGGGCGATATGGTGGGTGACCACACAGAAGAACGGCGTCAGCGCTCTGGGGCTGCAGCGGGTATTGGGCTTGGGAAGTTACCAAACCGCCTGGGCTTGGCTGCATAAATTGTGCCGGGCGATGGTGAGGCCGGGCCGGGAGCGGCTCGCCGGGGCGATCGAAGTAGATGAAACGTATCTCGGCGGCATAGAAAAGGGTATGCGGGGTCGGCAGACCGAGAAGAAGGCTTTGATCGCGGTGGCGGCGCAAGAAGAGGGCCACGGTATCGGGCGGATACGGATGCGACGGATCGCCGACGCCTCGGCCGCAAGCTTGATGCCGTTTGTGCGAGACTCCATCGAACCGGGCAGCGTCGTGCATACCGACGCGTGGTTGGGCTATGAGCCTCTGGAAAAGGAAGGCTACCGCCATCGGATCACCTTTCTTCGAGGTCATCAGAAATCACCGTCCGATCTGCTGCCACGGGTCCATCGGGTTATCTCGCTG
>NZ_DATGKU010000172.1:0-4922 GCF_035294505.1 Chthonomonas sp.
ACCCTTCGTGACTGCGAGATCATCAAATATACGCATTCACAAACCCCATAGGCCTAGCAGAGAGGTTGATTAGCTTGCTTTGTTGCCGGTTGACTCGAAGGCGCTATCTGCGGTAAGATTTCTATCTCATTCCATAAAGTATGCCGGACTTTTGAGCTTTTTGCGCTTCGGAAAGGCCTGGCAAAGGGATAGATAATGCTTAACGTAGGAATCGTGGGGGCTTCTGGCTATGCGGGCGGTGAGCTGTTGCGCCTGCTCCTACGGCATCCCCACGTTCAGTTGCGGTGCGCCGTTTCGGGCACCTATGCCGGTAAGCCGCTGGGTGAGGCGTTTCCGGGGCTTTCGCGCCATACGGAATTACGCTTCACCGATATGGACGAAGACCTCCTCGCCTCCTGTGATGTGGTGTTCCTGGCCCAAGAGAACGGCAAGGCCATGCACTTGGCGGCGAAACTGCTGGCAGCAGGGGGTCGCGTCATTGATATCTCAGCCGACTTTCGCTTCCGCGACACGGAGACCTACCTTCAGTGGTACGGCCAGCCGCACGCTTGCCCCGAATGGAATAGGGAAGCCGTTTACGGCCTACCTGAGCTTTACCGCACACAGATCGAAAAGGCGCGACTCGTCGGCAACCCAGGCTGCTATCCCACAGCCGCCATTTTGGCTCTGGCTCCTTTATTAAAAGCGAATTTAGTAGACCCTAGCTCGATTCTGGTGGATGCAAAATCGGGAGCGTCCGGCGCAGGACGCTCGAAATTTGGCCTCGACTACCACTTCTCCGAGCTGAACGAAAATGTAAGCGCCTACAAGATCGCGGGCACCCATCGCCATACGCCCGAAATCGAGGAGGTGCTCGCCGATGTGGCCGGTCTTCCCCAACTGCGCATCAGCTTCACCCCTCACCTCATTCCCATGACGCGAGGCATTCTGGCCACCTGCTATGCCCAGCTTAGGTCGCCCCAGACGACCAGAGCTCTGCAAGAACTTTACATTGAGTTTTACAAAGAGGCTCCGTTTGTTACCATCTTCACCGACCGGCTGCCCTCTACGAAGGGAACCTATGGTTCCAACGACTGCCACATCGGGTTAGCGGTGGACGATCGCACCAATCGTGTCACGGTGGTCTCTGCCATTGATAACCTGGTAAAGGGAGCGGCGGGGCAGGCAGTGCAAAATATGAACTTGATGTGCCATTTTGAGGAGACGGCCGGCCTAGAGTCGGGGGGCCTCTGGCCATGATCACGTTGTGGAAGGAAGAGCAGGCCGGGGTAACCTACCCAGAAGGGTTTGTGGTAGCCGCGGTTCGATGCGGGTTGAAGACCGAAGGGGAAGACCTTGCCTTATTGGTGTCCGATAGTATGGCCACCGTCGCCGGCGTTTTCACAACGAACTGCGTGCAGGCCGCCTGCGTGCGCTACTCGCGTCGTGTTGTGCGAAGCAGCGGTGTGGCACGTGCCGTGCTGATCAACGCCGGTAACGCCAATGCCTGTAACGGAGAACGTGGAGAGGCCGATAACCGCAGCTTGGCGGAGTGGACCTCGCGCCTTTTAAACGTGGCACCCGATGCGGTGCTTACCGCCTCTACCGGCGTTATCGGTCATCCATTGCCGATGGACAGATTACAAAAAGGCATTCCTGAGGCGGTGGAAGCGTTAGACCGTTCCGCCGAAGCCGATGCCCGCGCCGCCTGCGCCATTATGACCACCGATACGTTTCCCAAATATCGCGCCGTGTTGGCCGATTCCGACCACTGGGTGGCGCCCATTCGTTTTGGGGGCATGTGTAAGGGGGCCGGCATGATCGCCCCACAAATGGCCACTATGTTAGCCTTTCTCACCACCGATGCCCGGCTTCCCGGTCCTCTGCTGCAGGAGGCTTTGCGTCGTGCCGTTGAGCCATCTTTTAACTCCGTTACCGTAGATGGCGATATGAGCACGAACGACATGTGTCTTCTGCTGGCGTCGGGCATGGGCGAGGCGGAAATATCGCGCGAAGGCGAGGCGTTTGAGGATTTTGTGGAGGCGCTTACCCGTCTCACCACAGCCCTAGCCAAAGAGATCGCCCGCGACGGTGAAGGGGCCACGAAGTTGGTCACCATAACGGTGCAGGGTGCACCGACGAAGGCCGTCGCGAAAAGGGTGGCCAAAACGGTGGCCGAATCGCCCCTGGTGAAAACGGCGCTTTTTGGCTGCGATCCGAACTGGGGCCGGCTATTGGCCGCTGCCGGGCGCGCCGGCGTGCAGCTTGACCCCGAAAGGATTGATGGTTTCATTGGGCCTTACAAGGTTTGCGCTCAGGGCGGCTCCGTGCCCTTCGATAGGGAAGGCGCCCATGCTTACCTGAAGGGGAAGGAGGTCTCCATTACGCTCGATTTGGGCCTCGGCGAGGAGAGCGCAACCGTGTATACCTGTGATTTCAGTTACGACTATGTCCGAATCAACGCAGAATACCATACCTGAGGGTTCACCGATGCAAACCCCTGCCGATGTGCTGATTGAGGCTTTGCCCTATTTCCGTGAGTTCTACGGAAAGACCGTGGTGGTAAAGTACGGCGGGAACGCCATGATTGATGAGACTTTGAAAGAGCAGGTGATGCAAGATATCGCGCTGCTTCACTACGTTGGCATACGTCCTATTCTCGTGCACGGTGGCGGCCCTGAAATCAGCGCCCTCATGAAACAGATGGGACACGAGCCTACCTTTGTTGGTGGGCTGCGCGTGACCGATGCGGCCACGATGGAGATCGTGGAGATGGTGCTGGCCGGAAAGACCAACAAGTCCATTGTGGCGTTGCTGAACCGTCAGGGGGCGCAGGCCGTTGGGTTGAGCGGCAAAGATGCGAACCTCATTGTAGCGTGCAAGATGCGCTCGTCGAAGGGCGATTTAGGGTATGTTGGCGAGGTGGCAAAGGTGAACCCCGGCATCCTCAATCTGCTGGTGGAGAGAGGCTACATCCCCGTTGTCTCTTCGGTGGCCATAGGCCCCGATGGGGAGAGCTACAATGTAAATGCCGATCATGTGGCGGGGCACATTGCCGCCGCCGTAGGGGCTGCCAAACTGGTGATACTCACCGATGTTGAGGGGCTTTATGCCGACTACAACGACAAATCGAGCCTCATCGTTGAGATGGATGTGCAGCGGGCGGAGGAGATGTTGCGCACCGGCGCCGCCGACAGAGGGATGATTCCCAAGCTGGAGGCCTGCATCACGGCCATTGAGGGCGGGGTTCCTCGTTGTCATCTTATTGACGGGCGAAAGCCCCATGCGCTTCTTATCGAAATCTTCACCGATCAAGGAATCGGCACGATGGTACACGCCTAGTGGCCGTGGAGGATACACCGAATTTTAGCGGTACAAGGAAGGGAGATATAAGCATGCCGACCGTCGAGCCGCAGGCTGGCGTTAACGCAGAAGAGATTTTTGAACTCGATTCGCGCTATGTGATGGGCACCTACGCTCGGCGCCCTGTGGTGTTCGTACGTGGTGAGGGAGCCACTTTATATGACAGCGAAGGCCGCGCCTACCTCGACTTTTTGGCCGGCATTGCGGTCGCTTCGGTGGGCCACTGTCATCCACGCATCGCAGGCGCCATTGCGCAACAGGCCCACACGCTGATGCATGTCAGCAATCTGTTTCATAATGTGCATCAAGCGAGGCTCGCCAAGCGCCTCTGCGACCTGACGGGTATGGAGCGCGTGTTTTTTTGCAACTCGGGGGCCGAGGCCAACGAGGCCGCCCTCAAGATAGCTCGCAAATGGGGGAAGCAGCAGCGAGGTGAAACCTGTTACGAGATCATCACGTTTCACGGCTCTTTCCACGGGCGTACGCTGGGCACCGTCACGGCCACCGCGCAGCCCAAATATCAGAAGCCATTCGAGCCGCTGGTGCCCGGCTTCCACTATGCGCCACTCAACGACCTCGAGGCCTTTCGTTCCCTGCTGTCCGAGCGCACCTGTGCCGTGATGATCGAACCGATCCAGGGGGAGAGCGGCATCCATCCGTGCGATCCCGACTTTCTTAAGGCCGTACGTGCCCTTTGCGATGAAGCCAAGGTTCTGCTTATTTTCGACGAGGTGCAGTGCGGGCTTGGGCGCACGGGGCGCTTCCTCGGAAGCCAGGCCTTAGGGGTACAAGGCGACATTGTGACCCTGGCAAAAGGCATCGCCGATGGCTTTCCTATGGGGGCCTGTTTGGCACGGGGAGAGGCCGCGCTTACTCTGGCGCCTGGAGACCACGGTTCCACTTTTGCCGGGCAACCTCTGGCTTGTGCGGCCGCTCTCGCCACGCTCGATGTACTCGAAGAGGAGAACCTCATGGCGCGCGCCGCAGAGATAGGCGCCTATTTCCTCGATAGGCTGCGCACACTTCAGCGGACGCATCCAAACCGCATTAAGGAGGTGCGTGGCCTGGGCTTGATGGTCGGCGTGGAGCTGATGCAGCCGAAAGCAAGGGCGGTGCTCGATTCGCTTTTCCAGCAGGGCATTGTGGCAAACGCCATCGGGGATAGCACGCTTCGCTTTGTTCCGCCCCTTGTGGTGACCAAAGCCGATTGTGATCGGGTAGTTCAGGCACTCGAATATGCCCTTCAACCGGCCTCGTAGAGAGGAATCGCTCGCATGACTCTGCCAACCGATCCTACCGAAGAACAGCTTCGCCAACTCATTCAAACCGATGCCTCTGGCTGGCGCAAACGCTCTTTGGTGACTCTTTGGGACGTCACCGCGGAGCAGATTCGGGCGCTACTTGAGGTGGCCGTTTTTCTGAAGAAAAGCGACCTGGCTCGCAAACCCACGCTCTACTGGAACTACCCACGCACGTTGGCCATGCTTTTTGAGAAGCCCTCGTTGCGCACGCGCGTGAGCTTCGAGGTTTCGATGGCGCACCTGCGCGGCCATGCCATCTATCTCGGCCCGAACGATGTG
>NZ_DATGKU010000173.1:0-49976 GCF_035294505.1 Chthonomonas sp.
CGGCGTCTATCTCGATATTAGCCATCGTGGAGCGGACTATATCAAGCGCAAACTGCCGAGTATGTACGAACAGTTTCACGCTCTCGGTGATGTGGATATCACCAAACAACCTATGGAGGTCTATCCAACCATCCACTATACCATGGGCGGAGTAAAAGTAGACCCTGAAACCTGCGCTACTACAGTCCCCGGGCTCTATGCGGCGGGAGAGGTCGCTGCAGGACTTCATGGAGCCAACCGGCTCGGCGGCAACTCTTTATCTGATATTCTCGTCTTCGGAAAACGTGCAGGAGAACATGCTGCTCTCTACGCGAAGACGGCCACCTTAGGCAAAATAGATGAGAAACAGATCGCGGAAGAGGAAGACTATCTCCTCTTACCGCTAGAGACAAAAGAGGGTGAAAACCCCTACGATATCCATCGCGAGCTTCAGGATACCATGCAAAAACATGCCATGATCGCGCGAACCGAGAAGGGGCTTCTTGAAGCGCTCGAGAAGATTCAAGAGCTACAAAAACGCGCGGAACATCTTCACGTAGATGGAGATCGCTGCTTTAATCCTGGTTGGCATGCTGCTCGTGAGGTACGCTTTATGCTGAAAACTTCCGAAATTATCGTACGCTGTGCTTTAGAACGCAAAGAGAGCCGTGGCGCCCAGTGGCGCCTCGACTATCCCGATCGCGATGATGCATTCTGGGGTAAACATAACCTGATTGCAGTGAAAGATGGGCAACGCATTAAAATAGAGCCGCGTCCCCTGCCCGAAATGCCTGAACGATTAAAAGCGCTCTTTAAGTGAGCAACGAGGCCAGAGTAAACGCTCGCACGCATTCAAACGAGGAGAAAAACCGATGGAGAAAATTACCCTCCGTGTTTTTCGAGGAGATATCAATGGAGGCCACATGGCCTCCTACGAGGTGCCCGTACAACCAAGCATGGTTGTGCTCGACGCCATCCATTACATTCAACAGCACATTGACCCCACATTAGCCTGTCGCTGGAACTGTAAGGCGGCAAAATGCGGCTCCTGCAGCGCCGAAATAGATGGAAAACCACGCCTGATGTGCAAAACACGCGTAGACCAATTTCCCTCCGGCATTATTACCGTCGGCCCCATGCGCACCTTCCCTCTCATTAAAGACCTCGTGACCGACGTATCCTGGAACTATCGCATCGCAGCCAAAATTCCACCCCTGCAACCCAAACCGGAATTCGCAGGCAAACCCTTCCGCATGCAACAGGCCGATGTAGAGCGCATTCAAGAGTTCCGTAAATGCATCGAATGTTTCTTGTGTCAGGACGTATGCCATATTCTACGCGAGCATAATCGTAAGGATGCTTTCTTTGGCCCTCGACAGATGGTTCGCATCGCTGCACTAGATATGCACCCCATGGATAATCTCAATCGGCGAGAACAACTTCAGGGCGAAGCCGGAGTCGGAATGTGTAACATCACCAAATGCTGCACCGAAGTCTGCCCTGAGCATATTCATATTACCGATAATGCCATCATTCCGCTGAAGGAACGCGTTGCTGACGATTACTTCGATCCCGTTACTCGTATCCTCCGACGTATCGGTGTTATTCAACACGAACCGAAGCAACCCTTAAGCAGTGTGCCCGAAAGCCAGACTCAAATTATCAGTAAAAGTCCACGCCCTGGTAAGTAATTAGCCCCTCTCTTTAGGTACGAGCCGGCACCATTGACAAGGCTGCCGGCTAACCTTTCCTAGGGGTCATAAATCGCTCATACAGCTCTTCGGAAAAACGTCGTGGTTTGCCGCTCGCACGCTCGATCAACATCTGTAGCGTCTCGGCCTCTGTCAAAAGTTCCTCACCACGCCATACCTCATATCCCATTCGCAACAAACTGTGCCGACACTCCTTAGGCCATGTTCGCACAACCACCAAGTCCTCATAATATGCCGGCTTTATAAAACGACAGTGCAGTTCCACCACGGGCATGGCGTAGCCGTCACGCTCCATCTGCGCATAATCAATGCCTCGCTCGCGGCAAAATGTGCTTCGGGCCGCCTCAAACCATATAGGGTAGTTCGAATGGTGAACCACTCCCATCGGATCGCATTCGGCATATCGAACGCGAATCTCAGTCTGAGAACCTCTTTCCGGTTCCATTCCTTCCTTCATAGAAATGTGCGCGCGGAAACCATGTCACCTCGAAGCAAAGCGAGAGGACTCTTCGGCTTTAGCCGACAGCGGAAGCGCGCCCTCCTTTCTCTGTTGGTAGTTAGCGAATAATTGAGTATACTTCGGTATACGCGATATGTTGAGTCCAAAGGACAAATTGAATACGTCTGGCGGTTCCACTGAAACTGCTTCCTACGCCGCAACAAGCCGAGGCACTCCGCCGCACTCTCGGGCATTTATCGCCTATAAGGCAGCATTGAAAGGGGTTCCTGTTCACTATGTTGACCTTCGTAATACCTCTCGCACCAACTGTGGGCATTGTGCGAAAGAGAACCGTAGAACGCAGTCTTCGTTTGTGTGCACCGCCTGCGGCTTCGAAGGCCTCTCAGCTTCGCTTTCGAGGTGACATTCCTGGCGGATGGGATTGCGGCGGGCAATATTGCCTGTCGGGCCGCCGTAAACCGGCCGTACTGCTCGGAGACCGGTGTTGCATCGAGAGCACAGCGGGTGCGCCAGAGCAAAGCCGCAGCCTTTAGGCGTGCGGTAGTTTACGGTTGGTTCGACTCCAGTTCCGCATCGTAGGCAGAATGAACACGTACCGGAATGCGTATGAGAAAGACATTGCCGCCATGGTCTTCATCGGCTTTCACCTCTAGCCTTCCTTGATGCAATTCGATATAACGACAGGCTAATGAGAGACCGAAATCCCATTCCAGACCTCCTACACCATTAGGCTCCTGCTCCACCGAAAGCCCGTAGATGGCAGAAAGCTTTTGTTGGGGAACGGGCGCAGCAGAATCCTTCACCAGAATAGTAAGTTCCTGCTCCGTCACCTGAGCGTTTAGCCTGACGCTCCCCTCCTTTCTACTTGAGCGCAGGCTCCCAAGTATCATCTGATAGACAATATGTCGAACAAGGCTCTCATCGGCGATAATCCAAGGTAAAGGAGAGTCCAAATCAGACTCGAGTTGCACACCCTGTCGCTGAGCTAAGGGCTTCAGCATTGCGACGATCTCCCTTAGGGAGACGTTCAGATCGAAGAGTCGTGGGTGCAGCTCCCTCCTTTCATCCTGCACTCTCAGCAGGTCGAAGAGATTATCGAGTATCTCTTGCAGATGGAGAGAGGCGTGATAGATATGCCCAAGTGCAGTTTGTTGCGCTTCGTTTAACGGTCCATAAGTCTCCTCCTGCAAAAGCTCTGTAAAACCTAGCAAAGTCGTAAGCGGGGCACGGGCATCATGGGAAGCGTTCGAGAGGAATCGCATAAGCCGATGACGCCTTACCACTTCCGAGTCACGAAGGGCGATCTCTTTTGCCTCACTTTTATGCAAGCGTAGCGAAGCAATACGCAAGAGGAACTCGTTGATGTGGGCCGCGTACTGATAGGAGGCCAGTTCCCCACCCTCAGGCATCTCACAAAGATATTTCATAACCAACCGCTCGAGCACCTTGAAACAAGTGCTCAAATCGCCCCATGCAAGCGGCATGTCCGCGATCTTCCCCGCTAGCAGTCCCTCTTCTTCCGCCACCGGTTCTGAAGACTGTTGTAGCAGATGGGTTTGCACAATACAGTCATGGATTTGAAGGACCATCCGTCGCAGTTCACCACGAGGCCCAATCAGAGAAGGGTCTAAATGCCACAAAATTCGACTGACCTCTTGGCCCCATTCGTTCAGCAGTTTACGACGATGGGATAAAAGCCATTGGGCTGCGACCTCATTTGGTGCAACGTTCTGCATGGACATGACCTGTTAATGTTTCTTCTGTAAGGCCTGAATAACGTCGTTGGTGATATCGTTGTCGGAATAAACGAGGGTATCGGCACTCCATACCTCATGAATACCTTTTTTCTTCGCTACCTCGGCGACCACGTTGCGCAACTGCTCTAACTGGTCTTTGCGGCAATCGTCTACCGATTGAAGCGCCTTATCGCTAAGCTCCTTGTCAATGCCCGGCAACACGTCCTGCACATACTGCTGCTGACGCGCCTGCAGCGTCTGCAGCGTGGTGCGGTCGGCCGGAGTTAGCTCCTTATCCGGCTTGGTAATGAGAGAATTTAACTGTGCACTGCGCTGATCGGAAAGGTTCTGCAGCTCCTTTATGCGTGCCTGCTGCGCCGGGGTTGGATTGTCTAAAGTAATAAGATGTAAAAACTCACCCAACTCTTCCGGGGTTAGAAAAGCCACGCGTCTTGCCAAGCGCGACTGATCGGCTGCTTTCAGCATGGCATCCTGATACTTCTGCTCAACAATGGTAGGCGCATCCGAAGCCTCATAGACTCGCTGCATATCTACCCTTGCAATGTCGGATCGAAGCAGTGGCGATGAGGTGCCCTGATTATCTCCGGCGTTAACACGAAGCCCTCCCGCCGCAATCAACAGTGCAAGCGTAAACGCACCTATATGTAAGAACGTCGTTCCCTTCACTCCGATTCCTCCTTCACTCGTATGACTTAAGGATGATACGTAACCACCCGTCGCCCTTCCACACGCAACCACCTCGACGTGCGTATTTCCACAGCCTCCACATAGGCCCTATGCTCTTCGGGTAAAAGTCGCGCAGCCAGCGTCTCCGGCGTATCCTCATCCAACACCGGTATCGCACGCTGCACGAGAATAGGTCCCGTATCGTAATCATTATCCACAAAATGAACGGTGCAACCGGTCACCTTCATGCCGCTTTCGATGACGGCCTCATGAACCCGTTTTCCATACATTCCCTTCCCACCAAACAGCGGCAGCAATGCCGGATGGATGTTAAGCACGCAATAGGGATACGCTGCCACCACAGGCTCAGGAAGCCGAAGGAGGTAGCCCGCTAAACAGACCAAGTTAATCGCATATCGGCGCAGAATACGCAGGAGCGCCTCGGCATAGGCCTCTTCTTGCCCCTCGTACTTTCTTGGCGAAACAACGTGAACAGGCACTCCGGCGTCGCGTGCTCGTGCCAACGCGGGGGCCTCTGCACGTGTTCCAACCACAACCTGAACCTCACCACGGATTCGTTGCTCCATACAGGCATCTAGCAGCGCCTGCATGTTGCTGCCTCGCGCTTCTCCCGACACCAAGACCGCTATCTGCGCCTCCCCTAAAGGCTCTAAAATCTCCGTCAAGCCAGCTTACCCCCATTTGAGTTCTCACTATCAACGCGTGATCACCCGTTCTATTAGACACTTCTTAGAACGCTGTGTTGGAAGATTCTAGCGCATCCACAGGCCAATTTGTGCAGATGAAACCACCCTGTGCTATAATGATCGGGGTAAGGGCTATTTGGGCAAGTAAAGGCTTCCCTCAATTTGGGTGAGGAGATAGGTTCTGACGATGATCTGCAAACACTGCGGCATGGAAAGCACCACCACCGATCGATGTAGCGTCTGTGGGCTTCCTCTACAATCGCCTCAAGAAACCGCAGAACAAACCACCGCGGAGGTTACTAAAGAGAGCGAGCCTGAGGCCGATTCTACGGCCGCGTCACCTCCCAAGAAGGAGATTATTAAAGCTCATCGTCCCGCTCCCGCCATCGTTCCCCCAGCCAAAAAACACTCCGCTCCCGCCTTTGGTGCCGCCAAACACACCCCTCCTCCTGCCGTTCCTCCTCCGTCGCGTCGCCTGGCCTCCCTATCGGAGATTCTGGAATCGAAATCTACTACCGACAGCATACCGGCACCGGCCTACTCCAATAAGGCACCCGATCCTCTCGCCTCTGTTCTTGCCAACCTGAAGCTCCCACAAAAAGAAACAACAGATACTCAAGCTACTCCTCCTAACGATAACACCCTAACACCAACCGAGACCGCTCTGCCAACCGCTTCTATCGTTCCGTCTCAACCACCTGCACCCGTTGAGTCGGCACCTGCAACAACTCCTCAACAGGAGCCATCTCAACCCACGCAACCAACTCCGCGCCCAACTGCGGCGGAAGAGTTGGAGGCCTATGCCCCGCCCAACCCATGGCCGATCACGGCACGTTATGCCGCAGTGCTTGCCTTACTGCTCGCCTTTGCCGGGCTGTTCCCCCTCTACCAAAAAAATCTGTTTTGGGCTCCCATGCTGCTCGCGCAATTTCTTGGAGGTCTCTTGTTGCCCGTTATGCGCGTTGTTCCATGGTTCGATGAAGACCCTGACGATCTTCCCCTGGCCATCGGCCTGATCTTCTTTTTCGGCCCTCTCATCGGCCTCGTCGTCTACAGTATCATCTCCTTGTTACGGCATAACACCAACCCTGGCCTCGTGGGTTGTCTCATCGTAGGCAGCCTGTCGCTCCTCGTTGTTCAGCCGGCGTGGTTAGGTCACCTAGATGCGCAATGGCTTGCTCCCTTCGCCGGAGTACAAACAAATCCCCTTTTGCTCATCGCTCACCTCGCCATGGGCTGGTCACCCATCGTGGTTATCATTGGCTGGATATTTGCCGGCGTCTTCCATAAACTGTACGAGTGAAGCAGCCTACTCAAGAATCCTCTCTACCTAGCCTACAATAAAGCAGAATTCACTGCGTCAGGTAGAGGCCTCCCTCCTTATGGACAAACGAATCCGTGTTCTTATCGTGGATGATAGTGCCCTTATGCGCCTTTTGCTTGCCAAACTGCTTACCTTCGATCCGCAGATTGAAGTGGTGGGTACTGCTTCTGACCCGCTTCAGGCCTCTCAAAAAATTGAGGAACTCTCCCCTGACGTGATCACACTCGACGTGGAGATGCCCCACATGGATGGGCTTACTTTCCTGGCCAACCTTATGAAAGCACATCCCATCCCCGTGGTTATGGTCTCCTCTCTAACTCAACACGGATGCGAAACGACGATCAGAGCGCTTGAGCTTGGAGCAGTAGATTTCTTCCCAAAACCTACTCTACAACAGCTCAACACATCAAACACTGCGGCCCTAGAGTTGCTCACAAAAGTGAAGACCGCTGCATCTGCCCGTGTCGTTACTCAGGTAGAAAACCCATCCAAGGCTCTCGCTGCGAGACTGGCGCCTCAGCAGCTCATGCATCAAGTGATTCTCATCGGCGCCTCTACCGGTGGCACGGAGGCCATACGCGAAATCCTCACCTCGCTCCCCCCTAACATTCCCGGCATCGTCATGGTGCAACATATGCCTCCCGGCTTCACGGCCTCATTCGCCCAGCGCTTAGATAAACTGTGCGCCTTTCGTGTAAAGGAGGCACAAGACGGCGATAGGGTTCAGCCAGGTCTTGCCCTGCTCGCTCCAGGCGATTTTCAAACCACCCTGCATCGCAATTACACCGGCTATCATGTGCAGGTACAAAAATCCGAGCCGGTAAATCGGCACCGCCCTTCTGTAGATGCTCTTTTCAACTCGGCCGCCGAGAGCGCCAAGGCCAACTCCATCGCCGTACTGCTTACCGGTATGGGAGAAGATGGGGCGCGTGGACTTTATCAATTACGACAAGCCGGAGCCTTTACCATCGCGCAAGATGAGGCAACAAGTGTGGTTTTCGGCATGCCGCGAGCCGCCATTGCGCTCGGTGCCGCTGAGTTCGTCCTCCCTCTGCCCCGCATCGCACGAGAGATCATTCGCCTGCTAGAGAGCATGCAACGCCCTATGAGTGCTTAATCCTTCATAGGGGCCTTATCCGCTTCATGAGAGAGGACTTGGCATTCCATGAACATTCTCTGAGCGTCGGCCTGCTTATGTGTTCGCAAAAAGGCAATCGCAAGCAAGCGAGCGACACGAGCGCGCGCAAGTAAGTGTTTTTGACTATAACCCCCATCCGCATCGGGGAGAGCAGTGACATGCCGAGCTTTCAGTAGGGTCTCGACAGCCTCTCGGTTTCTTTGCAGCCTTAGATAAACGGCACCTAGTTCAGTTAACGCAAGGGCATCTTGGGGTTGCAATGCAACCGCCCGTTGAAGGGCCTGCAGTGCTTTCAGCTCATTAGATGCGCCCGGCTCGTTGTTCAGCGCCCATCCAAGCAGATACCAGGCACGACCGTCGTTCGGGTTAAGCAGCACACAACGACGAGCCTGTTGCTCCGTCAGGCGAACGTTCTGCGCCTGTTGGAAGATATTGGCTCCATGCAACCATATCGTGGCGTTAGAAGGGGCATAACGCTCCGCCAAGAGAACTTCCTGAATACAATCCCCAAGATCGCCACTTTTACCGTAGGCAGCAGAAAGTAGATCGTGGGCCACGCCCGAATGTGGCGATTGAGCCACCGCCTGTTTCGCGGCTTGCAGGGCACATGGGGCATCATTTATTGCCAAACAGGCCTCGGCTAAAACCTGTTGTGCCTCTGGAAACTTGGGATTCTTGCTCACGAGGCGCTGCAATAAGGGAACCGCTTGTGCCGCATGGCCCGTTTGGGTGTAAAAACGCCCTAACTGAAAGTAGGTGTAAGGGAACGAAGGATACTCCACCAAAAGCTGCTGCCAAATGGCAACGGCATGCCCGTAGTCACCCGCCTCCGCAAGATGAACCGCCTCCATATAGCGGTGCATAAGGGACGCCGGTTCAGTAAGGCGCATTCGAAGCCAAACCGCAGCACCGATAAGAATGGCCGCAACCATGAGACAAACTTTGGCTCGAGCAGAGCAGCTTGTCATCCTATAGCAAAGAACTCGCAGTCCCTATTTCGCCTATGGGGCAGTAGAACGGTTGCTCTGCGAATGCGCCGCACTCGCTGCCGGTGGGGGAACCTTATAATCCATCGGCTGTGTTTTTGAACCGCCCCCTCCCCCGAACACCTTGATTCCGATGAGGATGAGGATAATGAGCACCACAACGAAGACGATCCCAGCAACAACTGGGTTCACATTCTGTCGCATTTTCTTCTCCACTTGAGTGTTATTACACAGGGGGAAAGAATCACCTCTCCCCCCATGCTTCCAGGATTGCTGTTAGTTTGTTGGCTGACTACACCCCTTGTCGCTATAATTCTGGTCATACACCTTCGCGCTACGAAACGCTCCGTAGTATAAACCATTCACAAAACCCTGTCCCGCATCTGGTGCGGGCACGCTTAGCACGCCAAACTTGGCATGTCCATCAGCATAAGCGAAGTTTTGCCCATTGAAGTGCCGTGGGTTTCGCGAGTTCCCTTTGAAGTCACCGTACCCAGCCCATACCGAAAGGGGATCAGACCAGTCCCAATAGAAGGCATACCCCCCATTGCCATTTGGTTGACAGGTATGCCAGTTCCATGCATATCGATCATCGCTGATAATAGCCAGATCGGCGGGACTTTGAAGTCGCGCAAGCGTGTAGGGTCCTCCCTGGTCTCCATTTTCATCAAAGATGAAATCGCTCAAGCCATACGTAACACGATAGTTCGGTGCGGTATATCCCCACGTGCTGAACAGCGTGTCGCTGTTGCTGGGGCAGCTGAAAAGCTGCTGGTTTTTGATATAGGGCATGAGCAAATCGCTCCACCACACGGTAGGACAGGGAGCATTTGGATTAGGGGGACATCCGGTATCTCCGGGGTTTTGATGCCAGGGCAACTGGAAAAAGGTCTCATCGTAATCTTGCACATACATCATAGTAGCCAGCCCGATCTGTTTGAGATTAGATAGACACGAGATCGAGCGTGCCTTCTCGCGAGCCTGTGCAAACACAGGGAACAGAATTGCCGCAAGAATCGCTATAATAGCGATTACTACGAGCAATTCAATGAGCGTAAACGCTTTTTTGCCTTGCATTACTATTCCTCCGATTGAGTTGTTTTTAGGATGCTTTGTGCCTTGCATAACAAAGCACAAAAGGTTTGTTCGCGCCTCATTGAGGAGGCGCCGTCGATTCCCTGGCGATGAGACTGCAAGACAGGAAGATTCTGTCGGGGTCGGAAAGCTTCATCGCTCCTCGCTCATGCATCTCCTGCAGCTTTTTAATCGCCTCACGCCCCATGACCTCTAGCGGCTGCTTTACCGTTGTTAGCTTAGGTACCGCGTGTGCTACTGCTGTCGGATCGTCGAAACCAACGATAGAAAGCTGCTCCGGAACCTTAATTCCCTCTTCTTGAGCAAGCTCTAGCAAAGTCCGCGCCAGAAAGGGGCCGGCGGCCAAAAAAGCGGTTGGACGATCCGAGGCCTTCAGCAGTTCGCGCAGCCTTGTGCAAGTCGGTTCCGCGATACCCTCCGCCGTTCCGGCATCTAACATCCAGTCAGGCCGAAACGGCAAGACCTTTGCTTGCAAGGCGGCCTGAAATCCTAGAATTCGGTCTTGGGTGTTGATAGCATTCGGCTCGGCATAGATCAAACCGATCTTGCGGTGCCCTAAACGAAACAGGTGCTCTACGGCCATTTCTGCGCCTTCGCGGTTGTTACTATCTACACAGGGCAGTGGCACCCCTTGCCACGAGGCTCCCACAACCACAGCCCTAGCCCCCTCGGCGGCAAGAGCGTGCAACCCTTCCACATCCTCTTGGCGTGGCGCTACTATGATCCAGCCGGCACTGTGATCCGAGCGCCAAAAACGCACGTAATCACTTCCACGTACATGCTGCAGCGTCAGCGTTACCTCCAATGGACTCACTTGGCAGCGCATCGCCAATAAAAGCGCACAAAGGTACTCGTTGTCGGCCACCATCTCGGTAGGGCCTACGGTAATTACATGATAGATGATGGGCGTTCGACGGCGAGGCCAGTCTAAGGGCCGTTCACGCTTCCCGCGCCCCCCGCCGACAGAGGTGTCCTTTACAAAGGTGCCCCGCCCGACTTCCCTCACAAAAAGCCCTTCCTCTACCAAAGCCAAGATAGCCTTATTTACCGTCATTTTGCTGACCCCCAGACTGCTGGCGATCTCCGTCTCCGCCGGTATTCTGTCTCCGGCCTTCCAGACACCACGGTGCACGAGGTCTCGAAGAATCTGCTTTACCTGGAGATGACGCGGTAAAGGACCGTCCCTCACAACGCGAACGGCTTTGAGCCCAACCATCATTGGCTTTGTAGAACGTGATGACATATCTTCCTAGCTACCTAGTAGTATATACTCATTTTAGCAGAAATATCGTCTCTTGTCAAGGGTTTTCCGAAAAATTTTTGAGGCTATCCCGCCCGCCCGTCATAAACGATACGCCCTCCGATTATCGTCAGGCGCACCGTCCCCTCCTCGTCCACAACTACCAGATCGGCATCATAACCGGGGGCAATGCGCCCTTTCCGATGGTTCAGCCCTAAAGCACATAGGGCATTATAGGATGACATGAGGACCCGCTTTCGCAAATCATAACCTCCCGCGTTGTAAAATGCGCGCTCGAGGGTCAGTAAGCTACCGGCCAAAGTTCCATCCGGCAAACGTGCCGCACCGTTAGAGACCACTACCGGTAAATCGCCTAAGGAAAAGCTATATCCATCCGGCATCCCCGCCCCGGGAATGCCATCGGAAATGAGAATAACCCCTCGCGCTCCCTTAGACTCCACGATAACCTTACAAACGGCGGGATGTACATGAATGTTATCCCAAATCAGCTCCGCCACCAACTCCGAGCGAGCAAGAGCCGCCCCCAGAACACCCGGTTCCCTGCTCTCCATGCCACGCATCGCATTGCCACAATGAGTTACATGACGCGCTCCAAACCCAATGGCCCTATCTACATCGGCATAGGTGGCATTGGTATGGCCAATAGAGACAATAATACCTTCTTTTGCCAACAGCCTCATGAGTCGATCCGCCCCCGGCAATTCAGGCGCCAGTGTCATAATACGCACCACCTCCAAATAAGGCCCCGCCCAACGTAGAAAATCGTCACAGTCCGGTACCAGAATGTACGCCTCCGGCTGCGCACCCTTTTTCTGCGGATTAATGTAAGGTCCTTCGAGATGACAACCGAGAATGCGGGCACCCTCGTAGTCCCCACCTCGCATCAGACGGTGGATTACCTCCAATACGGCGGTCAACCGCTCTCTCGGGCCGGTAACGGTAGTTGGTAAATAGCCGGTTACCCCATGTCGTGCAAGATGATACGAGACTTCCTGCATCGCATCCTCGTCTGCTTCCATCACATAGCGCCCAGCCCCTCCGTGAACATGAATATCCACAAACCCCGGCACAAGGAACCAACGGCGAGCATCTATGTCCGCTTCTTCAGGCCGAGTAGCGCTATCCCATGATTCCACTTCGGTTATTCGACCATCTTCCAGAACCACCATAGCCCTCTCTCGGACATAGAGAGCGTCTGCAACCTTTCCCGCCAATAAGCGCATTTCTCGCACCTCCGATTTGTCGCAGAAAATTCAAAAAAAGCTTGACAAGTGGAACTCTCGTTAAGTATACTGCGTATGAAAGTCTGGCGAAGCGTATGGTGCTCGCCGAAAAATAAAAAATGGGAATTCACCTCGATAGGTGAGGCTCCCGCATACATATAGGCCACTGCCCTTTCGTGTCCAGAGACACTCTAAGGGTTTAACAGGTACTCCCGTTCGAAGGGTCTACCTAACGTGGCTGAGGCCTCTGGCCTCTAAGGTACGCGGTGCCAAAACTTGAGCGAGTGGGGTTCGTTAACCTTCTAGACCGAATTCAACGGCCCGCTTCTCGCTCAAGAGGCGGGCTTTAACCTTTTCTTCTTGCCCAACAGCCGATGGCACACGGAGAGTCTAAAGGAACTATGGATACCAATAGTATCGAGCCTCCAAGTAACGGAGGCAAACCACAATTAGGCCGTGTAGCCGGCGGTATGCTCCTCTAGCCTCATAGGCTATCTCTTGCACGTCCGCTCGGCTCACGGCAGGGCCGACGGGACGTGTGAGGTGATGGCTTTCTTCTCCTCAATCTCCATCTCTTCCCGTCCCTCATCCTATAGCGTCTTGTGCGCTGCCTTGTAGGTAGGTGTAAGGCGTATTGCGTCTCATGGAGAGGCTTTATCCCCTCTTTCAAAGACGTGATCGCGCCTAACAACCTGCCCATAAAGGCGATGCCCGACGTCGGTAGGCTAACCTCAATTTCTCTGAGAGGAGGGTAAAGCCATGCTCAAAATGGTCTGGTTAAAAAATGAAATGGGGCAACTGGTGCCCAAGTGGGTTGTGGACACCGAGTCGCATCCACTTACCTATCTGTTGGAAACGGCTCAGCCCCAGCCGATACATCACGTGTACCGCACAACCAACCGGGTCACCGAAGTGCAAGAGACGCCGACAGAAGACCCTGTCGAATGGGCGCCTCTGGGTCAGCACGAAAACATAGGAATGGCCGCAATCGTTGCCTAAAAGCCATCACTTCAATTAGAGGACGGGAAAATGACTATTCTGAATGAACAAACAAAAACCAAAGGCCGCGCCGTACGTGGCCGTTGGCAGAAGGAGTTACTTACTTTTCTTCTGGTGTTCGGCCCAGGCCTAATCGTTATGGAGGCCGACAACGACGCCGGAGCGGTGTCCACCTATACACAGGCCGGAGCGCAGTATGGCACCCATCTTCTATGGGTGCTCCTGCTGCTCCTGCCTATCACCTATTTTGTCCAAGAGATGGTTGCACGGCTAGGCATCGCCACCGGGCAGGGCCATGCGGCCATGATCTATCGGCGGTTTGGGAAATGGTGGGGCTTCTTCTCTCTGATGGACCTCCTCATCGTTAACTTTCTGACCATTGTCACCGAGTTCGCGGCGATCTCTCTGGCCTGGGCCAAAATGGGGGTAAGTCCCTATATTGCTGTACCGCTCTTTGCTATCGGCTTGATCGTCCTGGTGGTTACGGGTCACTACCTGCGCTGGGAGCGTCCCACCATCGTCCTCTGTCTGCTCGATTCTATCTGGCTTATCGTCGCGATGCTGTGCCATCCCAGCCCAAAGCAGGTTATCCACGATTCGGTCGTCCCCCACATTCCCCCTGGCGGGCTAACAACGAACCTGGTCTTTCTCGTTATCGCTCTGGTAGGAACAACGATCGCGCCATGGCAACTCTTCTTCCAACAGTCGTGCGTGGCCGATAAACGCCTTCGCTTTTCCGACCTTAAGTGGGAACGGCTAGACACATTCCTCGGGGCGTGCTTCACTATCATCGTCGCCGGCTGCATGATCCTTGCCGGAGATGCAGCCTATCGCCACCATATCAACTATACCGATCCAGCTCAAATGGCCGTGGCGCTCGGCCCAACGCTGGGGCCCTTCGTCAAATACGCCATCCTGCTGCTCATGTGCAACGCTGCCGTTCTCGGCGCCACCGCAGTTTCTCTTTCTAGTGCATGGGCGTTTGGGGAGGTTAAAGGCTGGAAGCATACCCTTAATGCCACATTTAAGGAAGCTCCTGGCTTCTATACGATCTATGCTATCTGCGTGCTCTTGGCGGCGGCCATCGTCCTCATCCCAAAAGCTCCGCTGCAGCTTATCATCATCAGCGTGCAGGTGCTTGCCGGCATCATGCTTCCCGCCGCTATCGTCTTTCTGCAACTGCTGCTTAACGATCGCGAGCTTTTGGGAGAAGAGTTCGCCAATAAGCCGTGGAACAACTGGATTAACTGGATTATCATCATCCTGTTGTTCACACTCTCTTTTATCCTCGCAGCTCAAGTGATCGCGCCCAACCTGTTCCCTGCGTCGTCCTAAAACTAATCACTGCAAAGGAGGTTTCAAAATGGCCGTGTCTAAACTGATAAACGATGATAATATCTACTATGTGGTTCATCCGCTTGATGATGATCCCGAAGAGAAGCGCGATCCGGAGAAGGCCGGGCCTATGCCCATGAGCCGCAGCGTGAAGTTCTCTCTCATCACCCTGCGCGCTTACCTGATCATTATGGGACTGCTGCTGCTCTATCGCCTCATCGCCCAAATGCATCTCTTTGGCAGCCATGGGCCACATAGTTAGGTTGTCGTCCCGATCCACAAGAAGCAGCGATGTTTTATTGGTACCCAAATGAACCAATTCGCGCCACCCCTTACGGATCGGGACGCGAGAAGCCTTCATTAAGCAAATTTAGTACCAAAGCACGAATATCAATAATATAAAAAGGAGGAACCAAACGTGATCCGATTTCGACTCGCATCCTGCCCGATTCTCCTCGGCATCCTCTGTGCCTTAAAGTCGCCAGCTCTTGCCGATGTGATCGGGCTTAACCAAATACCAACTCCCCCAACCCACCCAAAAGGCGTGCTGAGCATAACCCTTCAAGCTCAAGATGCTCACATAGGAACCCCTTGGCAAACCCAATTTGAACTTGGGCTTACAAAAAATCTTTCCATAGATTGGTTCCATAACTTCACGCCCACTCAAGAGGACTTAATCAACTTTCAGTATGCCCTCGTCCAACTAAAAACAGGTTTCACCGTTACCACGGGGCTTCTGAACTGGCCTATCTCCCATGGTGGGCCTCAAGAACTGTTTGAGTTTGGCACCAACGCGGGCCGCCAGCAGTGGGTTTTAGGTGCCATATACACAGGCCACCAAACCGAGCCTATCGTCGGCTTTGGCTACCAAATATCCTCGCACTTCACTCTCATGCTTGACCATCAAGGCGGAGGGGAAAACGCGAGCACCATCGGAGGTACCTACTACCTCACTCAAAACCTTAGTCTTAATCCCGCCGTCTACATCAGCAACCACGGCCATCATCGCCTGTTTCCCTATGCCGTTATTTCTTGGAGCGTACAGTTGTTTAAGTAGGCACCCATTTCCCACTTCTTGGGGATATCCTTTTAGGATATCCCCTTTTTCTTATTTGCCTGTTTGGTAATACAACTTAGAGAATTCTAAGCTGCAGTATTTGTGCTTTTATCTACCAAAGCCGTTTATAATAATTAGAGAACACGGTTGGAGACGGAATGATGTCCCCAAGTCAACCCACCCATTCAGCCTACCCTACCGACGCGGGTGAAAATCTCACCCCCCATACCGCCGGAGAGAGACGGGGAGTTCTGCGGCAAATCCTTCTTTGCTTATTACTGCTTGAGATAGCCATTCTCCTGTTTATCCTGCGGCGGGAGGGCACTTTCACCTCCCTTTTCACCCGATGGATCGCCGCCCACACCTCTATCGGCCAAGCCCTTCCTCTATCTGACTACAAGGCCGTGATGAAGAACGATCCAGCACTCGGTTTCCTGCTTCCGAACACCCCGATAGGAAACTGCATTCGGAAGTTACATGTTGTCAAGAGACCTTATCTGCTGGTGTTTGTTGGTGATTGTGCGAGTTGCCTTAGCATTAATCTGGCAGATTGGCAACACGCAGCTATCAGATATTCTACTCCGCTACTGGTTCTCACCACAGCATCGCCGAAAGAGGCAAAGGCATTTCTTAAGCAACAAGGTGTCCATCTGCCGATTGTCAGCGATCCCAAAGGGCAACTCGTTCAAGCGCTAAACGCGGTCTGGCGTAGACGAGCCTATCTCTTCTCATCCCAGAACCGGCTTCTGTGGCTTGGCAAGGATGCGCCATTTCCAACCAATCCATTCACGCAACCGGCATTTTTACATGTGCTAGAGGAGCCTCACCGATGAAACGTTCTGAAGGGTTTACTTTAATCGAAATCCTGCTGGTCGTTGCCATTCTCGCCGTCCTGGCCGGCATCCTCCTCGCCGTGCTCGGCCCCGTTCGTGAACGCGCACGACAAAACACCTGTGTCTCAAACCTCCATCAAATCGGCATCGCACTCACCCTCTATCGTCAAGACTGGGATGGCGCCGATGCTACACGGGGTGTGCCGATGACCAGCGCCCAACTCGGACTGCCGGTAGGAGTGGAGGGTCTTCGCACATTCTTCTTTTCCTACGTTAAAGACCTCAATCTCTTCCGCTGCCCCGACGCCTACCCTATCAACGACCCGAACGTACTCAACCGTCATAACTACGGCTTCGAATGCGACTGGTCATCCGTCCCCGAACCCGAGGTGCCGGAACCCCAGCGATTCGACCAGTGCGTCGCCAGAAGAGGAGAGGAGGTTGTGCTTGTCACCGATGTCAACCACAATGACTTCTGGAACCCGCTTAAAGGCACTCCCCAACCCTCCGATCGGTATGAGGCGGCCCCTTATCTTACCCGCCCCCGCTGGGCTACACAACGTGTTATTCTGCTGCGTCTCAATAATCAGGTGTCCAACGAACTCGTACCGATACACGCGCTTTGCGTGAATGGTGGATGTCCACCCGACTATAATGGACTTTGATAGTCTGAGAAGCTGAAAACAACTAAGGACGAAAGGAGACCAATCACCAATAAGGGAATGCAGAGAGTGTTTGCACACTCTCTCCTCAGATACTCTTTTTTGAGGTAATCCCTATGCAAGCGATTCTGAAAAAATACCCGACGCTGCAGCATCACAAACGAGCTGTCGCCGCAGGGGCTGTTGCTGCTGGCATCATCCTCGCGGTGGGCATTATTCTCTCGTTCGTCTATCTCTATCTAAAAACTACGCTAGTCAGGATGAAATCTGAGGTGATCAGAGCCATCCAGGATGAAGACGCTGTCGCTCTATGGCGTATGGCAGACCCGATGGAACGACAACGGCTTAACCTTACACCGGGGAACGCTATACCTTTTTAAAAAAGACTCTCTGGAGTGCCGGCCCACTAAAGCTGTTTCGAGAGCACAAAGAGACGACTTCGCCCGACCTCGCGGAATGGACCACCTTCTGGACGGCTCCAAAGCTTTCTCCTCAAGATGCGGAAACGCATTCCCTGGCCATCCCCATCTTTCAAAATCCTAACGGTAGCTGGAAACTGAATCTCAGTAGCCTGCTTGCTTTTTCTTGTATCTGGAAGACCGGATCGGTTAGCGATGGCTTCGCGATGTATCCCAAATTGGCAAAACAGCTTGGGATAAGAGGCGTCCTTGACTATCATTCCGCTGAGTACGTTCTCTTTAGTAAGTAGAAAGTCGTTGGAATGCGTGTGGCGATCTTCCAACCAAGCGGTTTCCTGCGGCGGATGAGCTTATCACACCTTACACCTCACCCGAATACTACATGCCTGCACTAGCATCCTCGGCAACAGCTCCCACGATGAAAGAGGAAACCGACTACCATGACGACACATAAATGTGAAACATGCTTCCGAAAGCTTCTGCAGCACTACATGAAACACTTCAGCGTCCCTCTTCAAGATCGAGGCGATTGTGAGCAGTGTGCCGTTATCAAGCTCTTTCTCCGCCACGCGCTTGGCCGCTGCACCTCGCCAGAGGAATGCGATTCTCGTCAACCTTGGCTGGCCAAAGTTGCCCACAGCGCCGTGCTAGACTATAAAGAAAAGCAAGGCACAATACAAAAACATGAGGTCTCATTTACCTCCCTGTGCAGCGACACCCTCAACCCACTAGACCACGTTCCCGCCCCATCTCCCACTCCCGAAGAGGTGCTAATCGAGACAGAGAGCCGGGCGCAGATGCAACAGGCGGTACAAGAAGCGCTGCAGAGTCTCACCTCAGGTGAACGTCGGCTGCTGATCGATCATTTCCAAAATGATCTTTCCGTTAAAGCCATCGCACAACGAGATGGTCTCTGCGAGCGCACCGTTCAATACCGACTGAAGAGGGCTAGAACGCGCTTCTTAGATTCTCTCGCCCGCCTCTCCAACTCGTAATAAACTTATTCTCCCTATCTCCCAATTCCCCTTGCCGGCTCCTGACATCTCAAAAATAGCGATTTTCCGGTAAAATAGATTCCGCTATGTCAGAAATCTTTGTCAAAAATCTCAACGCTCTCATCGTATCGCGAGTGGCACCACATAGCCCGGCAGCAGAGGCCGGTATTCGCCCGGGCGATCTTCTCAAACGCATCAACGATAAACCGATCCTCGATATCCTCGATTACCGGTTTTACGCTGCCGATGAGTCGCTCCAGCTCACGATTCAACGTGACGGCCAAGAGATGCAAATCGCGCTCTACAAAGAGCCGGAAGAAGACCTTGGCCTGGAATTTGAACACGAATTAGGCGATAAGGTGCATACCTGTAAAAACCGCTGCGTCTTCTGCTTCATTCACCAACAACCCAAAGGCATGCGACGTTCTCTCTATCTCATGGATGATGACTTCCGTCTCTCCTTCATGCACGGCAATTACGTTACCCTTACCAATATTACCGCTCAAGAGTGGGAACGCATTCTTGAACAACGCCTCTCACCCCTCTATGTCTCCGTGCATGCCACCGATCCCATCTTACGCGCCCGCCTTTTGGGCAGAAAAGAGCCGGCACCCATCCTACCCCAGTTGCGCCAATTGGCCGATAACCGCATTGACGTCCACGCACAGATTGTTCTCTGCCCCGATCTCAACGATGGCCCCGCTCTCGACCAAACCCTTGTTGAGCTTGCCGCCGAACATCGTGCGATTACCGGAAAGCGAGCAGGAGTCTGCTCGGTTGCCATTGTTCCTGTAGGGCTTACCCGTTTCCGCTCCAAACTTACACCGCTTCGCTGTGCCGACCGTGACTACGCACGCGCGCTCATCGCGCAGGTGTACCACCATACACGTCGCTTTCGTAAGATGTTAGGCACACGTTTCGCTTGGCTCGGCGACGAGTGGTACTATGTGGCCCAATATCCCTATCCAGGTCGCGCGCACTATGAGGAGTTTCCTCAGCTCGAAGACGGCATCGGCACCATGCGCCTTTTCCTCGAGGAACTGCGCCGCATCACACCACGATTGCCCCGTAAGGCACCCTACCCTGTATCGGCCACCCTCGTTACTGCCGAACTGCCGGCCGCTCAAATCCAACAGATGGCCGACCTTTTCAATCGTATAGAAGGCATCGCCCTGAATGTCTGTGTGGTGAAAAACCATTTCTTCGGGGGCAACATCCATATCGCCGGCCTACTCACCGCACAAGATATCCTTCATCAACTGGCGCAGTTTCCTAGCTGCCGTTCAACGGTATTTATTCCTAGCATCTGTCTACGAGATAACACCCTCTTTCTCGATGATATCACCATCGCACAGGCTCGAGAATCGTCAGGGCTAAATCTGCAGGTTGTAGGCAACTCTCCACGAGCGCTTGCCGCAGCCCTAGGCCTACTTCATCCCAAGTCCTCTTCCCCTCGAACACAGGGTTCGGCTTGGGTTGTAGACGAACAGCTTGCAGAATACCAAATGGCCACATAGACGCTGTGCCAGGACATTATCCAATAAAAATCCGAAAATAGTTTTTAATGTTCATACGTACTCTTTATATGAGGGCCGTCGCCGATGCAGCACGAACCGCTCGAAAGCCGCAAACCAAATCGTAAATTGCGACACAAAGTTCAGTCGCCGCTGTTCTTTAATCGAGAACTGAGCTGGCTTGAATTTAACGCACGTGTGCTTGATGAAGCCAATAACCCCCGCAATCCACTGCTGGAACGATTGAAGTTTCTGGCCATCTTTAGCAGCAATCTCGATGAGTTCTTCATGATCTATGTCTCCGGCATGCGCGAACGGGTGAGCCAAGAGACCGGAAAACTGCCCACCGAACAGAGTTATCTCGACGATCTTCGCGCCATTAAAGCGCGCCTCGAGCCGCTTCTTAAAGCCCAATACGACTGCTATCGTGCTCTTCTTCCTTGCCTAGCCCAACACGGCGTTCATATTGATAGCTATCAAGACCTCGGTGACAAAGAAAAAGCGGAACTAACAACCTACTTTGAAAAACAGGTCTTTCCGGTGCTAACTCCGCTCGCGGTGGACCCCGGCCACCCATTCCCGTACATTTCGAACTTAAGTCTTAGCCTGGCTGTCATCGTACGCGACCCCTACTCACATCAAAAACGCTTCGCACGTGTTAAGGTTCCGGAACCTTCCGCCCTTCCCAGAATGGTGCTTGTTCCAGGCCATCGCTACCGCTACATCTACCTTGAAGAGCTGATCATGGCACATCTGGACAGGCTCTTCGTGGGAATGGAGATACTGGGGGCCTATCCTTTTCGCATCACTCGCAACGCAGACCTCGAGCTTCAAGAGCATGTCGCCACCGACCTGCTGGAGTTTATAGAAGAAGCGCTCGTGCGCCGCCGCTTTGGTGAGGTCGAGCGAGTGGAGTTCACCAGCCAAATGCCCGAAGAGATACGTCGCACGATTATCGCGGGAGTTAAAGCCCTGGAAGAAGAAGTGTATACTGTAGACGGTCCGCTTGCTCTAAATGACCTCATGCCCATCGCCTCGCTCGACATCCCCGAACTGCGTGACCCGCCCTTTACCCCCTCGATCCCTCCCGCCCTGCGCGGTGGCCAAAACCCGTTCGATGCTATTAAAAAACAGGACATTCTGCTGCACCACCCCTATCAGTCATTCGACTGCGTTACCGACTTTCTGCGCGCCGCTGCCGACGACCCTAATGTGCTCACCATCAAGCATACCCTGTACCGTACCAGTGGCGACTCACCTATCCTAAACGCCCTCATGGATGCCGCCCTCAACGGCAAGCAGGTGGCCTGCCTAGTAGAACTTAAAGCGCGTTTCGATGAGGCAAATAACATCACCTGGGCGCGGCAGCTTGAAAACGCAGGCGTGCATGTGGTCTACGGATTGCTTGGCCTTAAGACCCACTGCAAGGTGACTCTCGTCGTGCGTCGGGAGGCAGATGGCCTTCGCCGCTACCTCCATGTCGGCACGGGAAACTATAACCCCCGTACCGCTACCGTCTACACCGATATCGGGCTTCTTACCTGCGACGACGATTTCGGTGCCGATGCTACCGAGCTTTTTAACTACCTTACCGGTTACTCACATCAGAAGAACTACCGCCGCTTCCTCGTCGCTCCAATCAATCTCCGATCTCGACTACTGGAGCTTATTGAACGCGAAATATCCGTTCACCGTGCAGACACCCCAGGGCGCATTATCGCAAAAATGAATGCGCTTGTAGACCCCGAGATCATCCAAAGCCTCTATCGAGCCTCTCAAGCAGGCGTTCAGATTGACCTCATCGTGCGCGGCATGTGCTGCCTCCGCCCAGGAGTGCCAGGGCTATCTGAAAACATCCGAGTCATCAGCATCGTCGGGCGCTTCCTCGAACATAGCCGAATTTTCTACTTCCGCAATGGCGGAAACGAAGACCTCTATATCGGCAGCGCAGATTGGATGCCGCGTAATCTTGATCGCCGCATCGAGGTTGTCGTTCCTATCCTCGACCCAAACAACCGTAAAGAGCTTCTGGAGGTCCTCCAAATAATGCTCGAGGATAACATGCAAGCCTGGGACCTCCATCCCGATGGATGCTACACGCGCCGACACCCGGCGCTTGGGGAAGCCGAAAGAAGCTCACAACGTATCTTGCTACAGCGATTAGCCAATGTATAGGAGCGCCACCCCATGTCTCTCACACCCCGTGAACGACAGGAGCAGTGGGAACTAAGCTATCTCGCCCCTTGGGCGGCTAAGGCCGCTCTCTCGCGGGGGCGCGAAAAGCCGGAACCGCCCGACTCCGTCCGCACGGCCTTTCAGCGAGATCGCGATCGCATTCTCCATTCCAAAGCGTTCCGGCGCCTGAAACATAAAACGCAGGTCTTTATTGATCCAGAAGAAGATCACTACCGTACGCGATTAACCCATACCCTCGAAGTCGCCCAAATAGCCCGCACCATCGCCCGCGCCCTGCGGCTGAACGAAGACCTTACCGAGGCCATCGCCCTCGCCCATGACCTAGGACATCCCCCATTTGGCCACGCCGGCGAGGAGGCCCTCGATGCCGCCTATCGTGAGTTCGTTCCCGATGCAGGCTTCCGCCATTATGAGCAGAGCCTGCGCGTGGTGGAACTGCTAGAATACAGAACGGACTTCGTGCCCGAAGAAAATACCGATCCCTCTGACGGAACCCCTAAGCAGCCCGGCTTGAATTTAACTTGGGAGGTAAAAGACGGCATTGCAAGGCATAGTAAAGGGAAGGCCGACCTTAGTCAGGAAACAGACCTGCCCACTACCCTAGAAGGTAAAGTCGTTCGGATTGCCGATCGGGTGGCCTACATCAATCACGATATAGACGACGCCATCCGGGCAAAAGTCATCACCTACTCCGATCTGCCCCAAGATATCATGAAAACGTTGGGGCGTTCTTATTCACAGCGCATTGCCAGAATGGTGGAGGATATCGTGCTTACAAGCTCCGACCGTCCCGACGTCACAATGTCTGCAGCGATGTCGGAGTGCGTTGATCGCCTCAAAGACTTCATGTTCGAGCGTGTCTATTGGAACGCGGCTAAGGGGAACGAGGATTTAAGGAAAGCTCAGCACGTCATCCGCGCGCTTTTCCACCTGTATATGGAGCAACCGGAGCTTATGAAAGGCGAGACGCATCTACGTGACTGCTCGCCAGCCGAACGTGCCCAGTACGTATGCGACTTCATAGCCGGCATGACCGACCGCTACGCCGTTTCCCGCTTCGTGGCCCACTTCGTTCCCAAACCTATTCGACGTGACGGAATGCCTACTTCTTAGCCGGCGCAGTTGTCGTCCCTGAGGAACTCGAGTTAGATGTTGTAGCCGACAGCTTGGCCGCACGCTCCTTAGCCTGCATGATGATGGTGTTCACCGATTCAGCCGGAACCAAAAAAACCTGTCCGAATCCCCCTCCGCTAAACAGACGCTGCATGAACTGCATTCCCATACCGCCTGAATCGGTCTCCACCACCGTCGGAGCCAGTGTGGTAAGAATGCCTAAAGGCTTCCCACTTAGATTGTACACGGGTAGACCTATCGGCAGACCGGCTCCATCCAGCAGATAGGCATGACGAGGAATCTGTATCTCTCCGCAAACCGTGGTTATATGAAAATAGGGAGCGTAATCGTATCCCTTGCTCAGACGCGAGAAGAGTATCACCTTCTCCCCCAAGGCAGGCTGCACGCCGTGGCTCATGTCCACCGCCTCTAACTTCTTTCCTTGCAGATCGGTAATTTGGATGAAAGTAAGCCCTAAGATGGTATCGGTAGCGACCAGTTTAGCGCTGTAATCTTTCTGATCATGACCGACCGTTACCTTGAAGTCGGTAGGAATGGTTTTTGACTTAAAATCGGGGTTATCCCCACCCCCTCCAATATTGCCGAAAAAGCTACCAAAGTCAAACGAGTAGCTGCTAGTTGCCAGCATCACAAGCCCATCCGGCGATACGACCACGCCTGTGGTCTCTGTTTTCCCCTCCGAGGTTGACGACTGCCCTTCCGCGCTCACCTGAGTCTTGTAAACGATCTTTACCGTGACGAGCGCTGGGGTCAGTGATTGCAAAAGCTGCACAGGGTTTTGTGCCTCCTGTGCTGTCGGCGAGGCATTTTCTGGTGTCTGTTGAGCGTAAGCACTGCCTAGAAAGCCCGCAAACGCAGCGAACACAACACAGTGTCCGATAAGGTTTGTTATGATGTGACGAATCAACATCGCCTCCCGCCTCCTCCCTCTACCCTAGTTTAAATGAGCCCAGTCCGGCTGGATAAACACAAAATACGTCAACGCACCACGATGCACAAATAAGGTTACCACCTTCGGCTTGCGCGACACAACTTCCGACATCACCCGCTTGAAACTGCCGACGTCCTCAATAGGTTGCCCGTTTACCGATAAGATGATATCGTCTACATTTAAGCCGGCAATGTTTGCCCATCCTCCTTCCGTCGTGTCCGTTACGATAACACCCTTCTGATCCAGCGGTAAATGACGCTCGATCCGATCAAAAAGCGTTAAATCCCTCACCGTAAACTCAAAGGTCTTCTCTTGATACGATGCAACCTCCGACGCTGAACTGGGCGATGCTTGTAAAGTGACCCCGATCTCAAGCGGCTTGCCCCCTCGCAAAATACCTAACGTTGCCTTGCTTCCAACATCCAAATTCTCAATGGCATGGGTTAACATCTCCTCATCTTGTGGGCGTGAAGCCTCTAAGCGCTGCCCGTTTAAAGAGGTTATAATATCGCCAACGCGTAGCCCAGCCTCACTCGCGTTGGTTCCTGGAAAGACCTCCGTTACCAAAAACCCCTGCGTACCGGGAACATGCAGTACCTCCGCAATCTCCGGAGTCACCACCTCCGTGCGTACCCCAAGCCAAGCATGAGGAAGCTCAAAATCGTTGCCGGATGTCTCCGGCCTCTCCATGCGCAACACGCTTAAGCAACTTTGGTTCTGCCGCAAATAGGCCACCACCAATCGCCCCTGCTGCTTATCTGCCTTCACCACCTGTTCCAACGCCGCTAAATTCGGCGTCGGCTTCCCATCCACCGCCCGAATCACATCTCCTACGGCAAGCTTTGGCTGCGAGTTGTCCGCCGGATACCCCGGACGTATCCCCGTTACCATCAACCCGTTCGTATCCGGCAGATGGTTAAGCAGGGCCATCATGGGGGTGATCGAACGAACGGTAAGCCCTAAATCCGCTACCTCGCTCTCATGACCCAAATAGGGCTGCATCGGCGCCACAACCGTATGCAGCGTAAGAACTTTGCCTTGCCGCAGCACCCGCAAGCTCACCCGCGTGCCGGGTTTTATGGCCGTTACCTGCTGATAAAGTAGTGGCACCTGCTCCAAGAATCGAATGTTAGTGGGTACTCCATTAATGCTTAACAGCACATCCCCAGGCCTTAACCCGGCCTCTGCTGCCGGCGATTTCGGAATAACGGCGGCAACTAATGTGCCCGTCTTACGACCTAACTTATCTACCGGCAACGGCTCAAATCCCAAGTACCCACGAATCACTTTCCCGTGCGCAAGCACCTGCTCGAATACTCGTCGCACGAGATTGGAAGGAATTGCAAAACCTACACCGCTACCTCCTAACTCGTTAATCCCCACGACCTCGCCTTGCATGTTCACTAAAGGTCCGCCGGAATTCCCAGGCAAAATGAGGGCATCATGCTGAATCCACCGCGTTAAAAGCCCCGTCTGCTGCCCGCTATCCAACTCAACCTGCTCAATGCGACTCCCGGTAAAATCCGTAAACACACGCTGCGTGTTAGAGACGATCCCTAAGGTCATCGAAGAGGACAGCATCAATGGGTTGCCCATAGCCAGCACAAAATCGCCCACATGCAGATCATCCGAATTTCCTAAAACGGCATAGTGCAGCGGCGCCTTCGGGTTGGCTCGCTGGTTAAGGTTCAACTTCAAGATGCTGATGTCGGTAAGTGGGTCATCATAGATATCCTTGGCCTCTACCCGTTCCCCATCGGTAAGGGTACATTCGATATACGTCGTATGCCCCGCTACGTGGTAGTTGGTAATAACATAGCCGTCTGGGCTGATGATAACGCCGCTGCCTCCTGCTAGATCGCGCTGCGCCCGACCACTATCGTAATAGCGATAGACAACAAGGATATTCACCAAGGCCGGATACACTCGCGCCTTGGCAAAGGCGATCTCCCTATGCAGGGTGTCTATGAGTTCCACCTTGTGGCGCACCACCGATGCAGGCATCCCTCCCCTCACCGGACGTGCGTCGCTAGATGCGACTCCATAGCCTAATAGCAAACTACCCAAAATGAACCCGATAAGATACCGCTTCATCATCCCTTCCCTTCTCTCCCTACGAACCGCACTCTTACGCCGATTCTACCAAAGGAGCAAGAGCCTGATAGCAGCGCCGCACCACGTCATCCACCTTCTCCAACGGAAAGTCCTTTGTTCCTACAATCTCAAGCGTGAGATACTTCAGATCGGGCTTCTTTTTGAACGCTGCGATGATCGCCGGTAAATTCATGGCTCCTCCTCCAGGTATCTGGTCTTCCACCGAGCCGATCGGCTTCTCACGCCCTTTCGTGTCGCGAATGCGGGCTGTACAAAGGTAAGGTAAGAGCGATGGGATCGTCTCCTCAGGGTTTTCCTGCTCCGGTGTGCGCCAAAGATGCGATGCATCCACATTCAAACCGATGTAGTTCGGGTCTACATGTTCCATAAGCCGCAAAGCGGTGCGCGTGGAGTAGACCGCACAGTTCACATGTGGCTTGATACTGATCTTTACCCCGGTCTCCCGCACCACACGCGATAACTCGTTCAGCAAGTTTACAACGGTTTTGAACGATTCCTCGTCATCAGAGACGCCACCAGAACCGGTGGTGATGGCCGGCGCTCCTAAAACACTGCCCACCTCCATGAGGCGAATAAAGCGTTGTCGCGCATCAGGGTTTAGTAGATTTGTGCTGGCTCCAATCGACTCCAAAGCTAAGCCGCTGTCGGAAATTTTGCGGCCCAGCTCCTTGAGCAACGTTGGAGATTGATAGACCTCCTGCGAAAGATGATCCCCCATTCCGGGTATCGCCGCCAGCTCAATAGCCCGGTACCCTAACCGTGAGATATGCTCCAAAGCTACCTCCACAGGGAAACCACCGTATAGCAACGTACTGCATCCAAGTTCCATCGTTTTTCTTTCCTCTTCTAATAGACTCTCGTTCAGTTCACTTCGTTGCGGTTATGTGGGAATATACGTTCCCCTCTTAGAAGATTCCTGCCCCTCTCCATTCCCTGCTTCGTGAAGTTTCTACGGAGGCTTCTGCCGATGAGGTTCCTCACCTAGCCGCGTGGTATACTTAGGGCATGAAACGTATCTTGCTTGTTCCCGACGGCGCTGCGGACGAACCGCTAGAGATACTCGATCACCGTACCCCGTTACAGGTGGCACAAACGCCCTACCTCGACGAGCTTGCCCGGGCCGGTATGGTGGGCACAGTTCAAGTGACCCCGCCCGACATGTACCCCGGCAGCGATGCGGCGAATATGGCTTTGCTTAGTTATGACCCCAAACGCTACTATACCGGTCGAGGCCCCATCGAGGCGGCCGCAATGGGGATTCCTCTCGGGAAAGAGGATGTGGCTTTTCGCTGTTCGCTCATCTCTACCGACGGAAAGCAGCTCGTAGACTACAGCGCCGGCCATATCACCACCGAAGAGGCGCGTCCCCTTATCGAGTGGGTTAATGAACGTCTTGCTACCCCCTCCCGTCGCCTCTACCCCGGAGTGAGCTATCGGCATATTCTGGTCTGGAAAAATGGCCCGGCACACGCCCAAACGGCCCTCCCCCATGAAAATATGGGCAGGGCACTTCAGGAAATCTATCCAACAGGCGAAGGGGCCGAACAGCTTCGACAGTTCATTGTGGAATCTTATGCTTTGCTAGATAATCACCCCTTTAATCAACAACGCCGTGCCGAAGGCAAACCACCCGCCAACATGCTCTGGCCTTGGAGCCCCGGTAAGACTCCCGAACTAACACCCTTTCCTCATCTCCATGGCACTACCGGCGCCGTTATAGCCGCCGTAGATGTCATCAGAGGTCTCGGCCGCTTGGCCGGCCTCGAAGTAGTCCATGTTCCCGGAGCAACTGGCTACTTCGATACCGACTACGCCGCCAAAGGCCGCTATGCGCTCGCTGCGCTTCAACGCCATGACTTCGTTTGGGTACACCTGGAAGCGCCAGATGAGGCTGGCCACCAGGCAAATGTTGAAGAGAAGATTCGGGCCATAGAAAACTTCGACCGTTTGATCGTTGGTACCCTTGTGGAAGGGCTTCGAGGCAAGGAACCCTTTCGCCTCTTGTGCGCCCCCGATCACAAAACCCCTATCTCTACCCGAGGGCACGCAAAAGGTCCCGTCCCCTTTCTCTTCTTCGATTCCCAACGGACGTCCCAACCGCCTAACCTCATCATGTTCGACGAAAACGCACTTACCCAAGCCTCTGTCCATATCAAAGAGGGTTGGAAACTTATCCATCTACTCTTCGACGATGCCTAGACACCTCGAGTATAGGGACCTAAACTCTAGGGACAATATTGCCGCTTTGGCCTACCAACGAAAGTCCACAGCCTGTAAAAAGGCTCTTGCGAGCACCATGTGGCCAAGAGGGTTTGGGTGAACCCTGTCCCACGCGATCGAGGCAGGATAGGAGTAACGCATTACCTCGTCAAAAGCCGCTTGCGTATCCACAAAGTAAGCACCGTGCTTTTCCGCGATGCCTCGTACAATCGCCCCGTACCTATCCATCATAGCACGCATCGCATCTTCCCGATTCGGCTCGATGTAGAAGGGGGTCATCAGCACCAGCCCACGCAGCAACGGCTTGGTTTGCACAACAAGCTCCTCTAGTGTTTCTTCATACTCCTCAGCGTAGACATGAAGGGTGGGGTTCAACGGTGCGTCGAACTGGCGCCATACATCGTTGATCCCAATCATAATCGAAAGCCAGTCAGGCCTCAACTCGAGAACATCGCTCTGCCATCGCGCCTTTAGATCGCGCACCGTGTTGCCACTTACCCCCATATTGATTACCCGAATCTGCCTATCGGGATAGACAGCCCCAAGCAGAGCATCCACATAACAGACGTAACCTTGCCCTAATCCTCCGAAGGCGCGCTCCCCCACCGGGCGCGCACGACCGGCATCGGTAATCGAATCTCCGATCATAAGCAGCGTCTGGCCTGTTTCTATTTTCATAGGCGACCTCCATGCAACGTTATCGTTCCTGTTATTCCGACATGGAAGCCGCAACTTCCTGCCCGCGCGAAGCGTAAACCAATACGAACACCGATTATCTTGAATTCAAGATAATTTTCATGGAGGCTTTTTCGATGGAACTCTATCCCACTCACAACGACCTGCCACAGGCAACCCGAGAACAGATCATTGAGCTACTCAACGCCCGTCTTGCCGATGCCATAGACCTCTACACCCAAACCAAGCAAGCGCATTGGAACGTAAAAGGCCCCTCTTTTATCGCGCTGCATGAGCTTTTCGACGATGTCGCCGAAGCCGTTGAAGACTATGCCGATCTCCTTGCCGAACGTGCCGTGCAACTCGGTGGTGTCGCTCTAGGTACCGCCCGTATCGCTGCAGAAAAATCTTCCCTCTACGAATATCCTCTCAGCATCACAACCGGGCGAGAACATGTGGAAGCTCTTGCAAGTGCACTTGGCGCCTATGGTCACCTCGTGCGTCGCGCTATAGATGTTTGCGACGGCCTTGGCGATAAGGATACGGCCGACATCTTTACGGAGATATCCCGCGGTATAGACAAATACACCTGGTTCGTAGAAGCTCATCTGCAGGCCGAAAAGTAAGTTCCGCTTGCCTATGGACTCCGATATCGAACGCGCGCTTAAGCTTTTTGTTGTTCTCGCTCGCTGCCATAACAGCATCATGAGCTTGACCCATCACCACCTACGGCAGCGAGGCCTTAGTATTAGTGAATTCGGAGTTCTGGAAGTGCTCTATCACAAAGGGCCGCTTTCACTAGGTGAAATTGCCCAGAAAGTTTTGCTGAAATCGGGCAGCTTCACCTATGTGGTAAACCGACTTGTCACTAAAGGGCTTGTCTGCTGTAGTCCTTGCCCTCAAGACAAACGCAAACGCTACGCTCAGCTAACCCCGAAGGGAAGGGAACTTATAGAGCATCTCTTCCCGCTTCACGCACAGATCGTATACCAAGCGATGAACCCGCTAAGCGCTGATGAGCAAGAGGAGGCTACCCGACTGCTCAAGCGCCTAGGGCTTGCTGCAGCAGAACAAGTTAGAAACCTTCCCTAGCTCTATCTCAGATGTCTAGAATATCAAGGGAGAAGAAAGGAGTGAAAAGAGGCAGTGTCTGCACCGAATGTATTGATTGTGTTCTATTCTCGTAACGGCTCTACAGAAAAACTGGCACTCGCTGTCGCAGAAGGAGCCCGCGCAGAAGGGGCCGAAGTGCGCATTCGCCGTGTACGGGATTTTGTGCCGGAAGAGATCATTCAGCGAGTACCGGGTTGGGCAGAAAATCGCGACCGTATGTACGCCCTGTATGAGGCGCCAACGGAGGCCGACGTGGAGTGGGCCGACGCCATTGTGTTCGGCACTCCCACCCGCTTCGGAAACGTCTCTGCTGAACTAAAAGCGTTCGTGGATAGCCTAGGAGGGCTTTGGTTCCAGGGAAAACTAAACGGCAAGGTTGGCAGCGCCTTCAATTCCACCCAAACAACCCATGGTGGCAACGAAAGCACCAACCTAAGTATGTACAACTTCATGGCCCATCTGGGGCTGATCATTGTGCCAACCGGCTACGCCGACCCTGTCATGTTCCAAGGAGGCACACCCTATGGAGCCACGCATATCTCCGGCCCCCAAGGCAATCCGCCAGGTGAAAATGCTCTTGCTGCCGCACGCTTTCAAGGGAGAAGAGTAACCCAGGTTGCTCGTGCCTTAAAAGCGGCAAAGATCGGTTAGAAAGGAGCGCTACGATGCTGTGGAATACCCTTGCTCCCAAAGAAAAACAGGAAGCGTTCGCCCTGTTATCTATTCGCCTGGCGTCTGCCGCTGCGTTTCTCTATCACGGCACGCATATTCTGGGGATTATCGGCGGCCCCGGCATTCAGGGTTTTGCCGAATTTACCCACTTACCGGTTCCCATCGCCTTTCTTGTGGGATTGGGTCAACTTTGTGGCGGGCTTGCCATGCTTACCGGCGTGCTTGCCCGCCTTGGTGGGGCCGTGATTAGCATCATCATGCTCGGAGCCATTGTCCTTGTGCACTGGCACAACGGCTTCGACATCAGTAAACAAGGCTACGAGTACGCGCTCACCCAACTCCTCATCGGTGTGGCCATTCTCATCCGCGGTGCCGGTCCCATCTCCCTTGTGGAATGGTTTCGTGCAAAGCCGGCCTCGCCATCGAATTAGCTGCACCCTCATCGCCCAAAATCAGGGGGCCTCCTTAGAGGCCCCCTTCAACTTTCCGACGGCAAAAAACCTTACGGCTCTTGCCCAGGCCCCAACGGCATAATCTGATTGGGCACGATGTCTTTATCCGTAATGGGCTGCAAGCCTAAGATTTGATCCCGCGACAGCTTGTAGGTGATCATGATAAGCCGCCGAGGCTGAGAAGGCGGATAGATATCCTTAGGAGGCGTATGTCCGTCCCAAATCGGAATGGTTTTTCCATCCCAATTAGGCCCCGTACCCCCGAAGCCATCTATCATCTTCGTGCCCAGCATTGTAGGTGTGTTATCTACAACCACATGAGCCGCATTGCTATCCGTCATACCCTCCCCGCTCCATCCGAAACGATCTTGAAGGTGTGGGGCGGTCGTGCGCGGGTCATAGCTCAGTACTAACCGATAGTACTCATGCGCAAAGCTGTACATCTTGGGGTCTTTACTCATATCTATCTCACGCTCGAACTCCGCCTTGCGTACAGCGATGGAATCCATCATGATCGTCTGGTTTGGGTCAACCGCAAATGCGGTGGTAGTGTTGCTCACAATGTGCGGCTTGTAGTCCCAATCTTCAAGCAGCACGTCAATCCGGGCACCATCGGCAGCATTGAAATAGCCTTTGATATCGAGAACTTTCGGTCGTTTCACCGTCACGGTCGCCGAGAAGCTAACGTCCCAAGGACCGGGCTTGCTGCTACCCCCGAAAGGCCACTCCACACCTGGGTAAGGCGATGTGTTCACATGATCGTGGTTTATGCTGGTATACCGGTCGAAATACCGCTGATAGTCCTCGGCGCGATTGTGCAGCTCCGCTTGGTGAAGCTCGAAGTCGGCAAAGTCCTTCGTTCGACCTCCACGTTGCTTCAAACGCTGGGTGCTGATCTGTATCGCCTGATCCCAAACGGCAATCGCGTCAGGAATGCGCCCCATCCGCTCGTAAGTATGCGCAAGAATATGCCATACCTTTAACGGAGCCCCATAGGGATAGTCGTCCGCATCTACCTCTTTATTGGCAGGCGTATTAATGGCATCTTGGAAGGCCTCTGCCGCGATGGCGTAGTTCTTAATCTTATCGAAATTCTCCCACCCCTTCTCAAACTTCACGTCATAGATACGAGGGTTGTTACGAATGCCCTCGTTGAGCAGAGCCTCCGAGGGTGCGATGTAGCGTCTATCAGAACGTTCCCCGGTGGAGTCGGTAAAGTTATATGCCATGTGCCATGCCCCGGTCACGTAAACGTTGGCGGCGTGAGGATCAAGCCACGTGATGATGCGGACTAAAGGCAAAATGGCATCGTAGTCCCCACTGTGGAAGAACTCATCACAACGAACCCATAGCAGTCCGGCTGCAGCCTCGCGAAACCCTAACAAAGGCAGCAACAGAAACTCGCTATTGAGGCCCCCAAGGGCTAAGGCCTCATTGCGTTCTGTCTTATCGAGTTGCATGCGGTAGGGATCAACAGCTACATGCTGTACGATTCCCGCCAATATCAACAGCACCACAATAAAGACGATGAGGCCTCTGCCGCGACGCTGCACGTCCGCAGGAATAATTTTTGCCGGTCGCTTCTCTGTTACTGCAGCCATGGCTACACCTCACGCCGGTCGAAGATGAAGACCGCCAATGCCAGCAAAACGGCTGAATAGAGAAGCGCGTAGGCGATGTTATTACGCATGTAGACCGACATATTGACGATATCTTCTTCGGGATGGATGAGCTGATTCTGAACGTTGAAGTTGCCGAACTGCGGCAGCAGATAGTGAATAGCCAACCCAACCATCTGGGATATCTTGTTATGCGAGGTCGTGAGAGTATCCGTTACCGAGCTTAAATTCCCCACCAAAAAGATTCCGAAGGAGAGGAAGAAGTTGACCACCGGGGTGGCAAAGGTGGAAAAGAAAATGGTGAGGGCTGCCAAGAGCATCATCTGGAAAAAGGTGAAGATAACTCCCCGAACCATCTCCGGTGGTATCTGATGCTCTTGCATGCGCAGCATAGCCAAAAAGACAACCCCCATGGCGGCAATGTTAATGAACACCACCGCAAACCCCCCGAGAAACTTTCCTAAAACGAACTCAAAGCGCTGAACCGGCTTTGACAACACCGTATAGATCGTCCTGCGTTCTATCTCGACGGGGATAAGATAGATGCAGGTGACGATTGTGGTGAAAAGGCCCGCTAAAAGAATCGCCGCCAAACCAAGGCTTCGTAACACGGTTTGGCTATCCCGCGGGCTGAGAAAACCGAACACCGGCCCCATGGCGATGAGGAAAATTCCGGTAACGAGGAATATCCACATAACACGACGCCGCAGGGCCTCACGAACCGTCTGATGAGCGATCGCATAGATAGCTGCAAACATTCGTTCAGACTCCCTCTTCCTGAGCGGCTCCTGCCGAAGCCAACTCTTCTTTACGTACTGTTTCCACGAAGACCTCCTCTAAGGTTCGGCGATGAGGCATTACAGAGATAACCTGTCCCTTTGCGCCTCGAACCAAATCAATAAGCGTGGATACACGCTCTGGATCGTTGCTCGATAGCTTTAGCGTATCGTTGCCTATGGGTTCTATACTGGTGGCAATCGGACGCAACCGATCGATCAGTCCGTTCGCTAACTCTTTTCCACGAACGGTGATCTCAGTGCGCTCTCCCTCTACCAACTCTTTGATGGTACCGGTCGTTAATAGCTTGCCACGATGAATGATGGCAACACGTGTACAGATCATCTCGACATCGGCTAACTGATGCGAAGAGAGAAAAACCGTCTTCCCTTCATCTTTCAGGCTGGCTACGATATCGCGCAACTCCGCATGAGCAATCGGGTCGAGGCCTGACGTCGGTTCATCGAGGAAGAGCAGTTGCGGATCGTTGATCAACGCTTGCGCAATGCCGATGCGCTGACGCATTCCTTTCGAGTAGCCCCGAATTGCACGATGCCATGCCTCCGGCTGCAAACGCACCTTCTCAAGGCATATCTGTATACGACGCTTTCTCTCCGGCTGGGGAATGCGGAACAGCCTGCCATAGAAGTCCATCAAGTCCCAACCGGTCATCGACTCATAGAAGTAGGTCTCTTCGGGAAGATAGGAGATCAGATGCTTCACCGAGTTGTCTCCCATCGGTTTACCGAGGATCACCGCATCCCCCGCCGTGGGGAAAATGAGACCGAGCAGCATCTTGATGGTTGTGGTTTTGCCGGCACCGTTGCGGCCGAGAAAACCGAATATCTCTCCCTCTTCCACATCGAGGTCGAGGTTGTTAACGGCTACAACCTCCTGCCTCTGCCAAACGTCAATGTACTTTTTGGTGAGACCTCGGATCGAGATCGCAGTGGTCATAGGTTAGAATTCCTCCCTCCGCACGTGACGGAGCTGTTGTTTTGTGTTTGGGTAATGATGACGAAGTACACTGGTGGTTTCCATCCGAAACCACCAAAATCGGCGTATTATACCTTACCACCCTCTTGGGGTAGTGCACAACCTCAAAAATACGAGAAGTGCCATACTCTCCCGTCTTATTTACGTACTTTCATACAAGTTTTGTCACAAACATTTTAACCTAGCCCGCATTGGGCAAACCATAACCTCAAAACTAGTCCCCCAACCCCAACTCTGCTGCCAGTCTATCGCATAACTCTCGCGCCTCTGTGTTCGTCGGGTCATGCTCTAACACGGTGTGAAAAGCACACAAAGCCTCGCGAGGCTTATTCAATGCCCAATAAACACAGCCAAGCTTAATAGCCACCTCGCATCGTAAGGCCCCCTCCTCCGCCAGAGCCATTACCGATTCATATTCTGTACAAGCCTGCTCGGTTTTACCTAAACCACGCAAAATATCGGCACGCTCCACGCGTGCATAAAGGTTGCCGGGATCGTGTAATAACGCCTCGTCGTATGCGGAAAGAACGCGCGGGTCAAAGTCGCCATAAACGCCTCGCATCAGCCCGGCCCGAAGCCACCATGCCTCGGCCGGCACGCCCTTTTGGTTGAGCACCTCTTCCACCGTAGTAAGGGCCTCACGCCAACTGCCGGCACTATACAGCGCATAAGCGCGCCAAAAACCCTCCCTAGCGTCTCCGTCTTGACTCAACGAACCCCCTCCAGTTTTTCAAAACGGAGTCGCCCTCTGAACTTCATCTTTACAAAAACGGATGCGGAGAGGACAGGATTCGAACCTGCGTACCCTTGCGGGTAACCTGTTTTCAAGACAGGCGCCTTCAACCACTCGGCCACCTCTCCAGTCTTCTTAAGATAACCCAGAATACCGATTTTCGTCAAGTCGGCCTCATCGCAGCTGCCTGCCTTACAAATGGCAGGAGCGTAACCCGCGCTTCTCTAAATAACGCTGGTGGTACTCCTCGGCGGGGTAAAACTCCGGTGCAGGCAGAATCTGTGTAACAATTGGCCGAGAATACCTTCCAGAACGCTCCAAACGCTCTCTTGAAGCCTCCGCCGCCTCTCGCTGCTCTGGCGTAAATGCAAAAATCACCGAGCGGTATTGGGTTCCCACATCCGGCCCTTGTCGGTTAAGCTGTGTGGGATCGTGGCAGTTCCAAAACACCTCAAGCAACTGCTCATAGCTTACTTTCTCCGGATCGTACTCCACCAAAACCACCTCGGCATGGCCCGTGAGGTCTGTGCAAACCTCCTCGTAGGTAGGGTTCTTTGTGTGCCCTCCCGCGTACCCTACCGTCGTATTTACGACCCCAGGTACAGCGCGAAAGGTCGTCTCGACCCCCCAAAAACACCCGGCACCAAACATCGCTTTCTCTATGGCCATTTCGGTTACCCCCAAGAGTATTTCTATACCTTAGAACGCAATCCACTACCCGTCCGTTCCCTTAGCATCACAAAAGGAAAAAAGAATAAGTTCGCACCGTTGACACCACCAACAACGGGGTGCTATACTTATTAGTGAAATTATGCACAAAGTCACTGCTGACGCCGTTACCATGGATCAATCTGCCTCACCCACTTCGCCGGCATCCTCTCGCGCACGTGAGGTGTTCTACGAGCGCGAACGTGGAGTCTATGCACTGCGTATCTTGCGCGACGTCGCCCATGCCGTTGTCCGTATTCCCTCAGAGGATTCGCGCACCGACGCCATCCAAAACCTGTTCAACACCGTGGCTAAAGCCGGCATCCCCCTCTTTCTCATTAAACTCCATCGCTCTTCTGTCACCTTTGCGCTCGCCGGAGCCTACCTTGAAAGAGCTGCGGAGGTGCTGCGGGCCGCAGGCTACGATGTCTCTACCCGACGTGACCTGGCTATGGTAACTGTCGTTGCCTCCTCCATGAGAGAGATGGCCGGCATCATGGTGGATATCGCCGATGCCCTTTACGAAGCCGGCGCACGCATCTATGAGGCCGGAGATTCGCACGATACCGTGCAGTGTCTTATTGAAGCCAATCGCGTTCCTGACGCCGTCGAGCAGCTTTGCAAAACTTTTCATCTGGATAAGAGCGCCATCCACGAAGAGCATCTGCCTATTCAAGAGTTGCCATCATGAGAATCCTGGTCCAAAAATTCGGAGGCACCTCCGTAGATACCAAAGAGCATCGAGAGATGGCCGTGCGCAAGGTCATCAAAGCACGAGAGGCCGGCTACCACCCCGTTGTCGTTGTCTCGGCGATAGGACGTGCCGGCGCCCCTTACGCCACCGATACCCTCGTGCAGTTTCTCAAAAGCATTGACCCGCAAGTGCCCCCAGCCCCGCGCGAACTTGACATGATCATGGCCTGTGGCGAGATCATCTCCACAGTGGTGTTCGCTCATACCCTCCAAACGTTTGGCTATAAATCCATCGCGCTCTCCGGCGGGCAAGCCGGCATCATCACCGATCCGCAATTCGGTGACGCCCGCATCCGAGAAATACGCCCTCAATACATCCTGCGCCTGCTTGAACAGGGTTATATCCCTGTGGTCTGCGGCTTTCAAGGAACCACCGAGCCGGAAGATACCCACGAACATGGGGCCATCACCACCCTCGGTCGTGGAGGCAGCGATACCACCGCATCAGCGCTCGGTGCCGCTTTGTGCGCCGAAGCCGTTGAGATATATACCGACGTAGATGGCGTCAAAACGGCAGACCCCGATATCGTGCCCACAGCGCGTACCCTCGACGTCTGCTCCTACGAGGAGGTCGCAGAGATCGCTCATCAGGGAGCCAAGGTCGTTCATCCACGTGCTGCCGAGATTGCGATGGACTACAACATCCCCCTGTGGGTGAAATCAACCTTCTCCGACTCCCCGGGAACGCGCATTGTGGGACGCCAAGCTTCTGAAACAACCTATCCGCGCATTACCGGTATCACCCATACCGGAAAAATTGTCTACATCCGCTTAGAGATCGGAGAGACCGAGTACAAACCGCTTATCGAGCGCGAAGTCTATCGCATGATGGCACGCGCCGGCGTTTCTATCTATCTCGTTACCTTCAGCAATCGCTCGCTCTCCTTCGCCGTCGAGCGTAAAGTATATCCCATCGCCCGCGATCTGCTCGACGGCATGGTGGTGCCCATCACATTTGAACGGCCAGATGAAACGGGGCGCCTTGCCGCTTTCTACATCTTTAAATTCTCCGAAGGGCTTGATCTAGCCTACAGCGTGCAGCGGCCGCTGCTCCGGCCCTTAGAACAATACGTGCACGTCATAGATGTAAATGCCAGCGTCATTGAAAGCTGCACAATGGTGTCCGTCATCACCAGTGGGCATCGTACCATGCCAGGCGTTATGGCTCGGATATACTCACTACTAACGAAGGCCGGAATCGCCGTCTACCAAACGGCCGATTCCGAGATGTCGGTCTCTTGCCTTATCCCTGAAAGCGAGGTGGAACGGGCCGTCCGTCTCCTTCATGCCGAGCTGTGCGAGCAGGTATCCAAACCAACCGAGGCACTCCCATGAAATCTGAAGATGAGGACTACCCACCCGAAGATACCGAGTCGCCGCAATTGCCAACTCCCCCCGAAGTCCCTTCCGCCCCGCAATTGCCGGAGGTACCTCGACTACAAAAAGTGGAAAAACCGACTTGGCAGCCTAAAAAACCCTCTTCAAAAAGCAGTAGCCTCTTCGGGTTTGGCGCCGATAGTCCCGATAGCGCCACACGAACCTATTCAAAAGTCGTTATGGCCGCTACGGTAGCCACAAGCCTCATTGGCCCGATGGTGGTGTTCGCTCTCGTAGGTTTTTGGCTCGACGGCAAGCTTCACCACTCCGTGGCCTATCTCGCAGGCATCGGATGCATCGTCGGCTTCTTCGCCGGGCTTGCGTCGGTAATGGATATTCTGCGGAGGCTAAAAAAGTAGCTTCGAACGTCCTATCGTAGACAGAAATCCAAGCTTGATGTGCTATAATATTAGCCGCACTGTAAGCAGGCTAAGTGATACCGTCTTATCGAAAAAGGGAGTCTCCATAACGGAACCGCAACAATGCGAGATAACCGACTGATCTTTCAAACCATCAAACAAAGCGGTCTTTGTGCAGGGATTGCGGCACTGGGGCTGATCGCCCTCCGCAACGATGCAGCTGCAGCAGGCTTCCTTATGGGGGTAGGGCTGGCGCTTTTTGGCCTTTACGGTCTCGAACGCGCATCGCTACGCTGCTTCCATACAAACTCGTCCTCTCGCGTAGGGCGTATCATGGGAGTAGCCCTCCTTTTTCGTCTACCTGTTTATGTGGGAGGAATACTGCTCCTCGTGCACTTCTATGGCGGCTCCTTCCCGCTTGCCTTGGGTGGCGTCGGGGGCATTCTCTGTGTGCTTCTCTCACTCATCCATACCGTCCTAAAAACAGCGTCGCAAAGAACCCAACAAATTTAAGGGCTAGTTCACTAATAGAGGAAGAAAGGTTTTCATGCCGAGCAGTCTTCAATCAGCACAACCATTCGGTAACATGCATAAGAGTCATCTGCCCATCCAGATCGCGCAGGCAGGTGGTTCTCCTAATGTTTCTACAGATGCTCCTATCTCTCAACATGCCGAACAGACCTCCGAAAAACCACAGATCGGAGATATACCCGACCCTACCCTGCTGCTCGAAAACGCCGTGCTCGCCGCCCTGCTGCTCATCCTTTTCGCCTTCCTTTCCCGACGCAACCTTCAAAAAGTGCCGCGCGGCCTCCAAAATATCGGCGAGTTCATCGTCGAAACCATTGATCGCTTCGTTGTGGAACTCATGGGGCATCACGGAAGAAAGTACGTCCCCTTTGCGGGCACGCTCTTCCTGTTCATCTTTGTTATGAACGTTCTTGGTGACATCCCAGGGTTCCATGCACCCACCAGCAACCTTACCTACACCTTTGCCCTCGGCCTCACCGTATTCTGCTATGTTCAGTGGGAGGGAATACGCGCTCGTGGGCTGTTCGGCTATATCAAACACTTCTCCGGCCCTCCGCTACCTCCCCTTATGGCTATCTTTCTTAAGCCGCTTCTATTTGTCATCGAGGTCATCTCCGAACTTTTTAAACCGATCACTCTTTCCGTCCGACTTTTCGGTAATATCTTCGGTGAGGATGTCATCATCCTCGTCTTCGCTAGCCTCTTCACCATGATCGGCCTTAAAATGTTTGGCTGGTTTCCACTGCAGTTTCCGGTGCTCCTCTTGGCCTATCTCACCGATTTCGTACAAGCCCTTGTCTTCATGGTGCTCGCCTGCATCTATCTCGCCCTCATGACCCATGAAGAGGAGATGGAAGAGGAGGAATCGGAACAAGCGCTCGCACATGCGCACTAATCGTCTCTATGTAACTAACTTAAACAAACCAAACATTACGACAGAAAGGGTTTCAGAAGAACATGATCTATTTCGCTGCACTTGCAATTGCGGCCGGACTTGCAGTCCCGATCGCGGTTATCGGAGCCGGTATCGGACAAGGACGCGCGGTGGCATCTGGGCTTGAATCGATGGCACGGCAGCCCGGTATGGCAGGCCAACTTCTTATCAATATGATCATCGGTCTCGCCTTCATCGAGTCGCTCGTGCTCTTTGCCCTCGTGCTCGTCTTCATCTTTCTCGGCTCCCGCCTCCCTAATACCAACCAGGTGCTGCAAACCATCCAGAGCACGCAGGTAAGCAAATAGTCTTTTCGGCTCCCAGAAACTTCTGGGAGCCGAAGGAGAGAATAGATGTTACAGATCGAGCAAGCCATAAAATTTAACCCGGTCTACTTCGGCATACAGATTCTGATCTTTCTGCTCCTTCTGCAGATACTTACCAGGGTCTTTTGGCGCCCTTTCCTGCACGATATGGAAAAACGTACCCAAGACCTTGACGCCCGCTATCGCCGTAGGGAGGAGCTACAACAAGAGATGGAGCGCCTACGCGCCGATTATCAGCAGCGTATCGCCCTCGTGGATGCCGAAGCTCGCGCCCATATTCAAGAGGCGGTAAAAAAAGCGCAAGGGGAAAGGGAACGCCTGATCAAAGAGGCGCGCTCCCAAGCAGAACAGGTGTTGCTTCAGGGCCGTGAGAGCATCGAACGAGAGCGCGAAGCGACTCTCCAAGCACTCAAAGAGCAGATGATCGCCATGGCAACCGATGTCGCCGACCACGCCTTGGGTTCTCTGTACCCTAAAGGAGAGCTGCGACGTTCGATTGAAGCCCATGTGGCACAGGCAACAACCCCTGTTAATATGACTAACAAATGGGGAACCAATGAAACTTTTTCTACGGAGTTGGCACCGTGATCCCTGAGGTTAGCCTCGGTCCGTTTAAAATAGAACAGCCCGATGCGTTTCCGGCGCTTATTTTGGGCTTTCTTATCTTGCTGTGGCTGGCATATAAGTATGCCTACCCGCTAGCGCGCGACCTGCTAAAAGCGCGCACGGAACGCATCGAACAGGCCGAAAAACAGGCCGATGCCCTCCTCGCCGAAGCCCAAGCCATACACGATGACTACGTTCAGCGCCTGGCGCATATCGAAGAGGAGCACCGCGCTCGTGTTGAACAGGCCGTGCGCGAAGCCGAAGCGCTCTCTGCCCAAATTATAGCCGAGGCGCAACAGACAGCACAAACTATTCTGCAGCGTGCACAACAAGAGGTCGAGCGGGAGCGTGCCTACCACCAAATCCTTATGCGCCAACAGATCGTCCAGATCGTCCTCGATGCCGCTGAAAATGCCATCCGCACCATGGCGTCCGAAGAGACGCAACATAAGCTCGTGAGCGATTTCATCCATCAACTCGCCCAAAGTAGCCTTAACGGCTATACTTCTGTAAATCGTAACAGCCTCGCCCATGGTGGAGGAGAATCCTAAATGGCAACCCGTGATGTGCGTGCAGCACGACGCTACGCCGCAGCGCTCTTTCACGCTGCCCAAAGAGAAGGCGCTCTCGATGTGGTAGAGCACGAACTCGAGGAGCTACTCACAACCCTCCACGATACGCCAGTCTTAAAAGAGTTCTGGCACAGCCCCCTTGTGCCCGCTCCCAAAAAAAGTGCTCTCATCGAGAAAACCCTCGCCGATAGGCTACATCCAATCACCATCGGGTTCCTGAACCTGCTCATCAACAAACGCCGCGAAGAGCTGTTAGAATATATCTATACCGATTTTAGACGCCTGGTTGATCAGGCACAACACCTGCTTCGTGCAGAAGCCGTCTTCGCCGTCCCACCCACCCCCGATGAAGAACAGGCTCTGCGAGAAAGCCTACAAAAACGAACGGGTGCCAACGTGGAATTGCGTGTACGGCTCGATCCGGAAATTCTCGGCGGAGTCGTCATCCGACTGCAAGATACCATCATTGATGGAAGCGTGCGCGGAAGCCTCGAAAGATTACGCGAGCGCTTCCTACAAAAAGCTTAGTTCTAACCGAAAAACCCGAAACGTCTACAATACGACGTTGCGCTGGAGATAGAGATAACGATGGCCATTCGACCAGAAGAGATAACTTCAATACTCGAGCGAGAGTTGCTCGAAACCACAAAACGTGAAATTGCAACTTATGATTCTGGAACCGTTCTCCAGGTGGGAGACGGAATCGCACGCATCTACGGTCTGCAAGGCTGCATGGTGTCAGAGTTGTTGGAGTTCCTCGATGAAAAGGGGAACCCCATCGTAGACGAAAACGGCGCCGTTATTCGTGCGATTGCCCTCAACCTCGAAGAAGATAATGTCGGCGCCATTATCCTCGGCCCCTGCGAACAGATTTTTGAGGGAACCACGGTTCGACGCACAAACCGCATCATCGAGGTACCCGTAGGCGAAGGTCTGCTAGGCCGCGTGGTAAGTGCCCTAGGCGACCCCCTCGATGGCAAAGGTCCCATCACCGCTACGCGATATGCCTATATCGAAGCCCGTGCCCCAGGCGTTGTGGAGCGCCAACCCGTAAAAGAGCCGCTGCAAACGGGTCTCAAAGCCATAGATGCACTCGTGCCCATCGGGCGTGGACAACGGGAGCTGATCATCGGCGACCGCGGTATCGGAAAAACCGCCATCGCCCTCGATACCATCATCAACCAAAAGGGCGGCGACGTTATCTGCATCTACGTCGCTATCGGCCAGAAGGCCTCGACCGTCGAAAATGTTCGCCGTACCCTAGAGGCTGCTGGTGCCATGGACTACACCATCATTGTGGCCGCCAACGCCTCCGACCCGGCTCCGATGCAGTACATCGCTCCCTACACCGGTTGCACCATCGGAGAGTACTTCCGCGATAAAGGACAACATGCCGTCGTCATCTACGACGACCTCTCCAAACATGCCGTCGCCTACCGCCAAGTCTCCCTGCTTCTCCGACGCCCCCCCGGACGCGAAGCCTACCCCGGCGACATCTTCTATCTGCATAGCCGTCTCCTTGAACGGGCCGCAAAAATTCGCGAGGACTATATCATCGTAGAGAAAACCGCCCCCGCAGAAACGACAGAAGGCATCAACGGTAAACTTTACGAGGGTAGCCATGGGCTAAGTGAGGCCAAAAAAGACCTTGCCGCCATGCCCAATGCCGATTCCCTCGAAGTTCGCAAAAAGCCGGGAACCGGTGGAAGTCTCACGGCGCTGCCCATCATCGAAACATTGGCCTCCGACGTCTCTGCCTACATCCCCACCAACGTCATCTCCATTACGGATGGACAAATATTCCTTGAACCAGACCTCTTTTTTGCCGGCGTGCGTCCCGCTATCAACGTGGGTATCTCGGTGTCCCGTGTAGGACGCTCGGCACAAATTTCGGCGATGAAAAGCGCTAAAGTGGCAGGCCGACTGCGACTTGACCTCGCCCAGTTCCGGGAGGTGCAAGCGTTCGCCCAGTTCGCCTCCGATCTCGATAAGGTGACCCGTGACCAGCTCGAGCGTGGTTCGCGACTCATCGAAATACTTAAGCAACCGCAGTTCCAACCCATGCCCGTGGAAAAACAGGTCACCATCATCTACGCCGGCAACAATGGTTATCTCGATGATATTCCCGTGAACGCCGTAAGCAAATTCGAGGCGGAGTTTCATCCCTTCATGGAAAAGAACTATCCCGACATCCTTGAAAAAATCCGACTCACCAAAGATTTGGATGAGACCACAGAGGCAGAACTAAATAAAGCTATACAAGCCTTTAAAGCCCAGTTCCACCCCTAAGGCTTTGTTGAAAAGTTCGTTAAGGGCTTTTTGCGATCTCCCTTAGTGTTTTGGGCTAAGGGAGATCGCGTACAAGGAGGTTTTCTATGAACCCGGAGACATCCCTACAAGAGGCTATCGAACAAACAAAACGTGCGATCGAACAGCTACGCGAACGAGTCGTTACAGCCATCATGCAGCGCAATCGCCTGCAAGAGGAGGTAACGAAGCGAGAGCGCGACCTCGCCATGAGAAAAGAGAAGCTCGTTCAGGCCAATAAACTGCAGGATCCATCCGTAGCTAACGAACTGCGCGAAGAGATCGCCACCCTCGAAAAAGAGCTTCAAACCCTCAAAGACAGCCTTGCAAAAGCGGAGGTAGAAGCCGAAACACTTAAGGCGCAGCGCCCTGCAGAGGAGGCTCGTCTTAATCTCATGCTACGCGATCTGCAAGCGCGCCTCGCCATGGGCTATACCACTTTAGTGGAGGACCAACAGCCGGGTTCCGGTATAGGCGAAGCCGAAGAGATGTTTCAACGGGCTAGCGACAAAATCGAAGGCTTGCAGTCCGAAGCGGCAGCTCGGCAAGAGGTCACGGGCACCCCAACTCAGGCACCCACTCCTGCCCAATCTGCAGAGCAGTTGCTCTCCGATCTTGAGCGCCGACTGGGACTTTCCACCACCGAACCCTCCGCGCCCCCATCTACCGAACCGGTAGAAACAACCGCCTCTCCTCCAACGACCGCCTCCACGGAAGCAGAGCCGGCCGTTTCTGAACAGCCGATGACCTATGAAACTCCTACGCCGGCCGAGGAGCCACCAACGGCCCCGTCTACACCCCAAGAGACGCCCCAAACTACGCCGATTATAACCGGCATCACTCCGGAAGAGATGGAGGCCTTGCTCTCTCATCCGTCGGCACAAGGAGAAGCAACACCCGCTCCCACTGTAGACGAGCAAGTTGCTCAACCTTCCACTTCCCCGTGGGACTATACAACGTCAACAACCGCTTCGACCGAAACGTTAGAAGTCGTCTCCTTCCCGGTTGAAGAAGAACCGGAGGAAGTGTCTCAAGCGACAATCGAAGGTCAAGATGCAGAGCCATCCCAACCTATCGCTATGGCAGAAACCGCCACGGTCGAAGCCCCAACCGCACCTGCTGAATCGCATAGCGAGACGATAACCCTCGAAAGAGAGGAACAACCAAAAGAAGAGGTCGCCTTCTATCCAGTCACCCAACCAACCCCCAAACCGGTTGGCTACGATCCCTCATACCGTGTTCGCGTCGCCGCTATAGGCACAGGCGGCATCTTTCGTGGCGCCCACCTACCCTGTTACCCCCTCATTCCACAGGCGAAACTCGTCGCCCTGTGCGATCCGGATTCGGATGCGCTTCAGCACGCCTACCGCCGCCTTCAAAACCTTACCGCGGAACAGATCGAGCGAGCACGTGAGCGCCACGATGACGACGCTATCGAACGCCTCATGCGCGACCTCGAGGAGGTTCGTCTCTTCTCTGATATCAGTGAAGTCATCAGCGAGATTCAGCCCGATCTCGTGGACATCTGCACCCAGCCCGTGCTTCATGTACCCCTCGCTATCAAGGCATTGGAAGCCGGCATTCATGTCATGTGTGAAAAACCACTCTGTCGTAGTTGGCTGGAAAGCGAACGCCTCATCGCCACCATTCAACGCACCGGCCGCTTCTACCAGCATAACGAAAACTGGCTTTTCGACCCGGACTACTACACCGCCAGCAAACTCATCCATGCCGGAGCTATTGGCGAGCCATTGCTTATGTTCCTCGCAACGGCACATGGTGGGCCGGAAGGCAATCCCAAATTCTGGAACCCTGAATTCGGTGGGGGCGGCTCTCTCCTCGATAACGGCATTCACGCCATCGGGGCCGCATGGTTTCTTAGCGGCTTGAAGAAACGTCCTACCGTGGTCAAGGCCGTAGAGCCTTTCGGGATGGCGATCCGAATGCCGCTACGCATTATTGATGGACACTACCAAACCGTTACCGTAGATGACGACGCCCATATTCTCATCCGCTTTGAAGATGCAGAAACCGGTGCCTGGACGAACGCTCACGTTGAGGGGTCGTGGAGCCACCGCGATTCACCCGATACCGTGGTCATCGGCACTACAGGCCGGCTCTACTTCACATCCCAAGAGGGACACCGCTATGTCGTCATAACCGATGCCTATGACCGAGAGGTTCGACGTATCGAAGCTACCGGCCCCACGTGGCAGTTTTGGCCGTCCTCCTTCTACGGCGAAATCCTCAATATGGTGCAGTGCATTCGCACCGGCCGTCCACCTCTCTGTGACGCCCAATTCGGTGCCGATTGCTCCGCCGTTGTCGGAGCCGCCTATCTCTCCGAAAAGAACGGTCGCCGCGCCGTTCATCTCGACGAATTTCGCGATTTTGCCCATTCAATCGCCCAACGCTATCCCAACGACCCTCAGGCGGCTGACGATGCGCTTGTAGAAACGCTTCTTTCTGCGGTAAGAAAATCTTAACGAAATACCCACAAGTGAATCCTAACGGATAGAAGATAAAGATGGCAACTATTCGACAAGTTCGTGCTCGTATTCGAGCAGCAAAAAATATCCAGCAGATTACCAAAGCTATGAAAATGGTGGCGGCAGCCCGTTTTAAGCGTGCCCAAGATAGGGTACAGGCGGCTCGTCCCTATGCCGAGATCATGCGTGATATGATGGTTCGACTCGCTAGCTCCGCAGGAGAACTCTTAGATCATCCTCTCCTGCAACAGAGAGAGCTGGAGAACACCGGCTTTCTCATCATCACCTCAGATAGAGGTTTGGCAGGCTCCTACAACTCCGCGATGCTTCGTCGCGCCACCGAACTGCTTCGCCCCTACGACCGCTCCAAAGTCAAGCTCTACCTAGTAGGCCGCAAAGGCATTCAGTTCTTCCGTCGGCGTGGCTACCAGATCGCAGCCGAGTTCAGCATTCCAGGAACCGGCGCTACCTTTGCCGATGCTCAAGATATCGCGCGCGTTGTTCGTGAAGCCTTCCTCAATGGCGAGATCGACCGGCTCTACCTGCTCTATACACGCTTCTACACCGCAATCACCACCCGGCCCACCGATCTCCAACTTCTTCCTATCCAGCCACCCGAGAAACAGGAAGAAACAACGGAGGCCCCACAGTATTTCGATGACTACATCTTTGAGCCATCCGCCAACGAGATTCTGAGTGCGCTTCTACCTCGTTACATTGATGGACAGATCTATCAATGCCTTCTCGAATCGACCGCCAGCGAGCATGGCGCCCGCATGACCGCCATGAGTGCCGCAACCGACAACGCAGGCAAAATGATCCAAACTCTTACTCTACAACTCAATCGCGCGCGTCAAGCCAACATTACTCGTGAGATATCTGAGATCGTTGGCGGTGCCGAGGCCTTAAAAGGCTAACCGTTTGGAAAGAGGGGAAGAGCCAGTTCTTCCCCCCTTCATGAATAGTTACCAATCTAACGGCAAAGAGGATAAAAGCCGCGATAAACACGCTCTGCTGGACCGGTCATCTCGATCTCAGCACCAGGCCGCCAGCGGACGATAAGCTCGCCCCCTTTGCTTCGCACGACGATCGGCGCATCAGGAGAAGCACAGTTTTTAAGCACGGCCGCTACTGCAGCTGCACAGGCACCTGTCCCGCACCCCCAGGTCTCTCCTGCCCCACGCTCCCAAATGCGCATCGAAAGCACGTTAGGTGCGACCAATACGCACCACATCAGTGAGGCGCGCTCCGGGAAAAGCGGGTGTTTCTCCACAAGAGGACTGATGGTAAAGAAGCGCTCATCATCCGGTAGCTCCGCCACAAATGTAACGGCATGAGTCGTGCCGGTTGAAAGTGCAGTGATCAGGAGGGTCTCTGTCGGTGTCACATCAAGAGGAAAATCTATCACCGGTTCTTGGGCTACACGCATGGGAATAGAGGCCGGCTCAAACTGTGGCCGCCCCATGCTCACTGTGATCGAAACGATCTGTCCCTCTGCGTTTCGATGCAACTTGGCTCGGCGCACTCCGGCTAAGGTGCCTATAAAAAGGTCGTCTTTGCTTACTATCCCCTCTTCCACAGCATATCGTGCCACACACCGCAGACCGTTCCCACAAACATCCGGTGTGCCGTCGGGATTGTACATGCGCATCATGAGATCGGCAAAAAGCGTTCGCTCTAGAATAATGAGGCCATCCGCACCGATGCCCGTATGACGATCGCACATTTCGATAGCAAGCGCCGACCAATCCTGGTCGTTTGCGTCCCGCCCATCCACGACCACGAAATCGTTCCCAACGCCATGCATCTTTGTGAAGGCAATCTTTTCGGCCACGATGGCAACCTCACCTCATGGTGCGATCTCAAGCATACCCCCATCCCGAGGACACATCGCGTGGCTTGAGGGATATATAGAATACCTTACATGAGATGGTCTTTAGAACACACTGAATCTCTTCTAGGCAATGTTGGAACGGCAAACGGCTACTTTCTTGCTCCATCAACCTGCTAGCGACAGAACTTGACAAAAATCCGGCCTATCGAGTATTCTTTGTTAGCACTCGAAGGTGGAGAGCGCTAAAACGGAACTCCCTCCCCTTCCAAGCCAATACCAAGAAAGGAGACACAAAATGGGTCTGCGTCCTTTGGGTGACAAAGTGGTCGTGAAACCGAGCGAAGAAGAGGAGAAGACTCCCGGTGGGATTCTGTTGCCCGATACCGCGAAGAAAAAGCCTCAAGAGGGCAAAGTGGTGGCCGTAGGGAATGGGCGCATCCTCGAAAACGGCGAGATCAAACCCATGTCCGTTAAGGTCGGCGATACCGTCCTCTATGCTAAATACGGTGGCACCGAAGTTACCATTGATGGCCAAGACTACGTCCTCCTCGATGAAGATCAGGTCTTCGCAATCATTGAGGGGTAGGGCGTTGGCCTTGAGGGGTAGAGCGAAGAGCTTGCCCGCAAAGCCTCTGTACACAACATGAGAATTGTCTGTATCCATTTCCGAAACCCATCGTAAGGAGAAACGAAGCCATGGCAGCAAAAATGCTATTGTATGATGAAGAGGCCCGTCGTGCTCTCGAAAGAGGTGCCGAGGCCGTTGCGAATGCAGTAAAAGTAACCCTTGGCCCCAAAGGCCGAAATGTGGTTCTCGATAAAAAATGGGGTTCCCCCACCATCACCAAAGATGGGGTCACCGTCGCTAAAGAGATCGAGTTGGAAGACCCCTACGAGAACATGGGGGCGCAACTGGTAAAAGAGGTTGCCAGCAAAACCAATGATGTGGCTGGCGATGGAACCACCACCGCCACCGTGTTGGCTCAAGCTATTCTTAAGGAAGGCCTCCGCTATGTAGCTGCCGGCGGTAACCCCCTGCAAGTCAAGCACGGTATTGAGCGCGCTGTGGAGCGCGCCGTGGAAGAGCTGAAGAAGCTCGCCGTGGAAGTGCGCGGAGACAAGGCCAAAGTCGCCAGCGTCGCCGCTATCGCCGGGAACGATGCGGAGATCGGCCAGCTCGTCGCAGATGCTATCGAACGTGTAGGGCAAGATGGAGTGATTACCGTAGAAGAGAGCCGAAGCCTCCAAACCTACACCGAGTTCGTAGACGGCATGCAGTTTGACAAGGGCTACATCTCCCCTTACTTCGTCACCGACACCGAGCGTATGGAGGCCGTCCTCGAAAATCCCTACATCCTCATCTATGAGAAAAAGATTAGCTCCGCAACCGATCTCATCCCCTTGCTGGAGAAGATCGCGCAGCAG